>NZ_JBJLSF010000029.1:0-49112 GCF_050871885.1 Kineococcus aridisoli
AATTAAAAACCCCCAACAACCTGTACGTCCACGCGGCCCGTTGGGCCGCCGCCGGCCACCGGGGGGTGCCGGGGCGCCCGCGCGTCAGCCGAGCCGGCCGGAGGGCAGCGCCGCCGCCCGGCGCTCCAGCGCCGCGGTCTGCGCCGCGGAGGGCTCGGCGAACCAGTCGGCGGCGATCCCGTCGCCCTCGCGCACCCAGGTCCCGACGACGGTGCCCGCGCTGACGAGGGTGCCGCGGAAGACGCCGTTGCCGCCGGGCACGACCCGGGCCGCGTGCTCGGCCGCCAGCACGTGCCCGCGGTGGGCGTAGCCGAGCAGGAACTCGTCGAAGCCCGGCAGCAGGTGCAGCCCGCGCAGCGCCCGGCGGTGCGCGGCGACGAGGCCGGCGACGGCCGGGTCGACCAGGTGCTCGACCCCGTCGACCTCCACGGCCTCGAACTGCCCGCGCACGGCGGCGAACGCCCGCCGCGCCCGGCCCAGCGGCAGCTTCGTCCACCCCGCGAAGTCGGCGGCGCTCGCCGGCCCGTGCCCGCGCAGGTAGCGCGCCGCCCACCGCGCCGCGGCCTCCTCGACGTCCTCGTCGTCCTCGTCGTCCTCGTCGTCCTCGGCGCCCCCCGCGTCCCCGGCCCGCTCCGGGCCGCCCGGTGCACCGGCGGCCGGCAGCCACTCCTCGACGAGCACGAACGCCTGCTCGCGGCCCAGCAGCGGGCCCTGGCACAGCACGCCGGTCGCCGACAGGTGGAAGAGCAGGTGGTACCCGCGCCCGGCCGCCGTGCCCTGCCCGGCCCGCTCGAACGCCGCGAGCAGGTCCGCGCGGGTGGCCCCGCGCGTGCCGGTGAGCAGCTCCTGCGCGCACCGCAGCGCCACCGCGAGGTCGGCGTCGCCGATGCCCAGCTCCGCGCGCCGGCGGGCGCTCGCGGTCACCGTGCGCTGCGCGCACAGCCGCAGCACCCGGCGCAGGTCGTCCCCGCCGATCAGGTGCAGCGTTCCCCGCATCGGCCACGAGCGCACCACCTCGCCCGCCTCCAGCGCCCGCGCGAGGTCGTCGCCGCCGGCGGCCGTGCGCAGCGCGACCGCGGTGGCGGCGGCCCGCAGGTCCTGCGCCTGCACCGCGCCCAGGCGCCGCACGACCTCCGCGGCGCTGCCCGCGCGCGGGAGCACGCCCTGCGCGGCCAGCCGCCACACCCCGACCTCGCCCGCCGCCAGCCTCGTCATGCGCTCACGCTCCCACCGCCCTGCGACACCCGGTCGGGAGGGGGCCGGTCAGCGCAGCAGGTTCAGGCCGGAGACGACCGACAGGCCCAGCACCCAGCCCTCGAACTTCTTCTGGTCGATCCGCTTGGCCAGCCACCAGCCGATGAGCGCGCCCACGACGACGGCCGGTGCGAGCTTCAGGTCCAGCCACAGCGACTCGGCGCTGATGAGGCCCAGGCCCACGCTGAACGGCACCTTGAAGACGTTGACGATGAAGAAGAACCACGCGCCGGTGCCCAGGAACGACATGACGCCCAGGCCCATGGTGAACAGGTAGATCGACATCGGCGCCCCGCCGGCGTTGGCGACCATCGTGCTGAACCCGGCGAGGAAGCCGAAACCCACCGCCGCCAGCCGCCGCGCGGTGGGGGTCATCGGCACGACGTCCCCGCGCCGGCGCAGCCGGCGGCTGCGCCACAGGTGGATCACGACGAGCAGCACCAGCAGCGCGCCGATGGAGCGGCGCATCACCGTGTCGTCGACGACCCGCACGAAACCCGCGCCGGCGACCACCCCCACCGCGACGCTGGGGAACAGCCGCACCAGCAGCCCCCACTCGGCGTGCCGGCGGTAGATCGAGATGGCGAACACGTCGCCCAGGATCAGCAGCGGCAGGATGATCCCGGTCGACTCCTTGGCCGGCAGCACGAAGGCGAAGATCGCGACCGCGATCGTCCCCGCACCGCCGATGGAGGTCTTGGAGAAACCGATGACGAGGGCCGCCAGGAGCAGGGGGAGGAAGTCCGTCGTGGACACGTCCAGCACCGTCGGAGACTACTGAGCGTCCCCGCGCCCGCTGCCGCGGGTGCCGCCGCGGCCGGTGTCGGGGCGGCCGGTGTCGGTGCCGCGGTGCAGACTCGTCGGGTGGTCGAGGTGGCGGAGCGCATCGCGCGACGGGGCGGGCGCCCGGACCCGACCCGCCCCGGGGTGCTGCACCTGGACCTCGACGCCTTCTTCGCCGCCGTCGAGCAGCGCGACAAGCCCTCGCTGCGCGGCAAGCCCGTCGTCGTCGGCGGCACCGGCGGGCGGGGGGTCGTCGCCACCGCCAGCTACGAGGCCCGCGTCTTCGGCGTCGGCTCGGCCATGCCCACGCAGCGGGCCCGCCGGCTGTGCCCGAACGCCGCCTACCTCGCGGGGCGCTTCGAGGCCTACCGGGCGGTCTCCGAGCAGGTCATGGCGCTGGCGCGCGAGCTGTCGCCGCTGGTGGAGCCGCTGTCGCTGGACGAGGCCTACGTGGACCTGTCCGCCGTCCACGACGACCTCGACGTCGACGCCGTCACGCGCATCGCGCAGGAGTTCCGGGCCGCGGTGCGCGCGCGCACCGGCCTGACGGTCTCGGTGGGCGTGGGTGCCAGCAAGCTGCTGGCCAAGATCGCCTCCGACCTGCGCAAGCCCGACGCCCTCGTCGTCGTCCCCCCGAGCGGGCAGCGGGAGCTGCTGGCGCCGATGAGCGTGCGGGCGCTGCCGGGCGTGGGCGCCGTGACCGGTGACCGCCTCGTGCGGGCGGGCCTGCGCACGGTCGGGGACCTCGCCGCCGCCGACGAGGGCGAGCTGGTGCGCATGCTCGGCAAGGCCCACGGCACCGGGCTGCTGGCCTACGCCCGCGGGGTCGACCCGCGCCCCGTCGTCGCCGAGCGGGAGGCGAAGTCGGTCTCCGCGGAGGAGACGTTCGCCCTGGACCTCACCGACCGCCGCGACCTCACCGAGCGCGCCCGGCGGATGGCCACCCGCGTCGCGGCCCGGCTGCAGGCGGCCGGCGTGTCCGGGCGCACCGTGACCATCAAGGTCCGCCGCTACGACTTCACCACCCTCAACCGCTCGCGCACGCTGCCGCGCACCACGTGCGCCGCCGGCGAGATCGCCGCCCAGGCCGCCGAGCTGCTCGAGGGCGTCGACGTCGCCGACGGCGTGCGGCTGCTGGGGGTGGGGGTCTCGGGGCTGTCGGAGTTCAGCCAGGCGGACCTGCTGGCCGACCTCCTCGACGAGCAGCCCGGTGGCCGGCCCGGCGAGGAGCCCGGCGAGCGCCCCGGGGAGCAGTCCGGCCAGGAGCCCGGTGGGGGTCCCGCCGAGCCCGGGGACCCGGAGGGCGCTGAGCCGCCCGGGGAGGCGGGCGCCCTGCTGGAGGGCGGCTCGCCGCGGCCCTACGGCCCGCACGCGGCGCCGGGCTGGCGGCCGGGGCAGGACGTCGCGCACGCCGAGCACGGGCCCGGCTGGGTGCAGGGCTCCGGCGCGGGCCGCGTCACCGTCCGCTTCGAGGGACCGCACACCCCGGTGGGGCGCATCCGCACCTTCCGCGACGACGACCCCGACCTCGTCCCCGCCGGCCCGCCCGTCTTCGACCCCGGGCGGGCGGGCGCGTGAGCGGCGGCACCGCCGTCCGGGCCGAGCGGCGGCTGGCCGTCCCCGGCGCGCTGGCCGCCGCGCCGCTGCGCCGCTTCCTGCTGGCGCACGCGCTGCCCGGTGCCGAGCGCCACACCGACGGCGTGCACACCCGCACCTTCCCCACGGCCGCGGGCCCGGTGGTCGCCGACGTCGACCTGGGCACCGCGCAGCGCTGCGAGCAGGTCGTCGTGCGCCTCGCCGTCCCGGAGGGGGTGGGCGGGGACGCGGCGGACGAGCTGGTGGAGGAGGTGGCCGGGCGGGTGCGCCGCTGGCTGGACCTCGACGGCCCGCACGAGGCCGCCGAGGCCGCGCTGGCCGCCGACCCGCGGCTGGCGGGCCTCGTGGCCGCCCGCCCCGGCCTGCGGGTGCCGCGCGCCGTCGCCGGCGCCGAGACGGCGGTGTGCACGGTGCTCGGCCAGCAGGTCTCGCTGGCCGCCGCCCGCACCTTCGCCGGCCGCCTCATCGCCGCCTGGGGCGCCCCCGTCGGCGCGGGTCTGGCCGCCTTCCCGACGCCGGCCGCGCTGGCCGCCGCGGGCCCCGACGCGATCCGCGCGGCGAGCGGCGTCACGGGGGCGCGCGCCCGCACCGTCCACGCGCTCGCCGCGGCGCTGGCCGACGGCCTCGACCTCGACGCCGCCGCCGGCGACGCGCGGGCGGCGGCCGAGGCCCACGCCGCGCTGCTCGCGCTGCCCGGCATCGGGCCGTGGACGGCGGACTACGTCGCGCTGCGCGTCTTCGGCGACTCCGACGCCTTCCTGGCCGGTGACCTCGTCCTGCGCCGCGCCCTCGGCGGCGTGGGCGCGAAGGAGGCGCTGGCGCTGGCCGAGCGGTGGCGGCCCTGGCGCGGGTACGCGCTGCTGCACCTGTGGACGGCGGAGGTGTTCGCCGACGCCCCCGAGCCGGGGCGCTGAACCGCGCTCAGCGCCCGTGCAGGTCGGTGCAGCCGCGCAGCGCCTCCTCGTCCGCGACGGCCCGCGCGGCCTGCTGCCCCGTCAGCGGCACCGGGACGCCGGAGACGATGCGCGCCGGTTCCCACCGCGCGTCCGGGGCGCCGCCGCCGCCGGGCAGCCGGTGCGCGTGCGAGCCCACGACGGCCTCGGCGCCCGCGGCGAGGCCGGGGTCGAGGACCTGGGTGGCGTCGAACACCGCGAGGCGGTGCCCGGGCACGGTCGTCGTCCAGGGGGCGTGCGCGGCGTCGGCGTCCGCGCCGACCCCGACGAGCGGAACCCCCTGCGAGGCGCCTGCGGCGGAGGTGTCCACGCCTGCAGGACGCACCAGCTCCCGGCGGTGCTGCACCCGTCGCACGGGGGTTCCCGGTGGTTCCCCCAACCCCTCGGACCGGGGCGCCCCCGCGCGATCCTGGTGCGCGGGGTGGCCGGGCCGGCGGCCTCGGCGGGCAGGTCCTCGGAGCTGCCGCGGTAGACGTCCAGGACCACGTCGACGGCGACCGCCTCGCGCGCGACGACGGCGCGCACCCGCCACAGCGGGTCGGGACCCTGCGGCGCCTGCACCTGGGCGCAGGCGGTGACGGCGGCACCGGCCGGTCCCGTCGGTGGGGTCCGCGCCGCTCCCGGGGGGCCCGCACGGGCCGCGCCCCCGGACGCGCGGTCCTCCTTCCACTACGGTGCGGAGCGTGCAGGGAACGGTGGTCGTCACGGGCGGCAGTCGCGGCATCGGTGCCGCCGTGGTGCGCGCCCTCGCGGCGCGGGGGGTGCGCACCTGCTTCACCTACTCCACGCACCGCGAGGCCGCCGACGTGGTCGCCGCGCAGGCCGCCGACCTGGGCACCGAGGCGGTGCCGGTGCAGGCCGACGTGTCCGTGGAGGGCGACGTGCGGCGGCTGTTCGCCCAGGCCGAGCAGTTCGGCCCGATCACCGGGCTGGTGAACAACGCGGGCATCACCGGGCGGCAGTCCCCGTTCGTCGACATGGAGGTCGAGCGCGTCCGGCGGGTGCTCGACGTCAACGTGGTGGGCACGTTCCTGTGCGCCCGCGAGGCCGTGCGGCGCATGGCGGTCACCGGCGGCGGCACGATCGTCAACGTCTCCTCCCGCGCGGCGGTGCTCGGCGGCGCCGGCGAGTACGTCGACTACGCGGCCTCCAAGGCGGCCGTGGACGCCCTGACCGTCGGCCTGGCGCGGGAGGTCGCCGCCGACGGCATCCGGGTGGCCGGGGTGCGCCCGGGGCTCATCCGCACCGACATCCACGCCGGCGCCGGCGAGCCCGAGCGCGTCGAGCGGCTCAAGGGCACCGTGCCCATGGGGCGCGGCGGCGAGGCCGACGAGGTCGCCGAGGCCGTCGTGTGGCTGCTCTCGGACGCCGCCTCCTACGTGACCGGCACCACCCTGGACGTCAGCGGCGGTCGCTGAGCAGCAGCCCCGCGCGGGCCAGCACGCTGTCGCGGAACTGCTCGGCCACCCGCGGCAGCGGCTCGTCGCGCCAGACCAGCGCCAGCGTGCGCGAGGTCGAGGGCCCCGTCAGCGGGAGCTCGGCCAGGCCCGCGAACGCCTCGGCGGTGCCCGGCTGCGCCGCCGGCAGCAGCGCCACGCCCAGCCCGGCCGCCACGAGCCCGCGGATGGTGTGCGCGTCCTGCCCCTCGAAGGCGACCCGGGGCGCGATGCCCGCCGCGGCGAACAGCGCGTCGGCCGTCTCGCGCAGGCCGTAGCCGGGTTCGAAGAGGACGAACTCCTCGGCGGCGACGTCGGTGAGCGCGAGCGCCGGCCGGCCCGCGAGGCGGTGCTCGCCGGGCAGGGCCAGCACGAGCGGCTGCTCGGCGAGCTCGTGCGAGACCAGGCCCGCCCGCCGCGGCACGGGGGAGGTGAGGACGAGGTCGACCTCGCCGGCGGCCAGCTGGGCGAGCACGGCGCTCGCGGCGCCCTGGTGCAGCCGGAAGCGCACGCGGGGGTGGTCCTCGCGGAAGGCGCGCACCAGGGCCGGCACGGCGGCGGCGCCGAGGGTGTGCAGGAAGCCGAGGGCGACGCGGCCGGTCTCGGGGGAGTCGTCCTCGCGGACCGCGCGCACGCCGCGGTCGAGGTCGGCCAGCGCGCGGGCGGCGACGTCGGCCAGCGAGCGCCCCGCGGCCGTCAGCCGCACCCCGCGCCCGTCGGGGACCAGCAGCGGCACGCCGACGGCCTCCTGCACGCGGGCCAGCGCGCGGCTGGCGGTGGGCTGCTGCAGGCCGAGGGCGGCGGCGGCGCGCGTGACGTGCTCGTGCTCGGCGACCGCCACGAGCACCCGCAGCGGCCCGGCGAGCACGGCCAGCGGCTCGTCGCGCCCGTCCCGTCGATCCCGTCGATCGCGCATGGGTCCGCATCCTCCCATGCATTGGACGCATCGGTGCCGTGGTTCCTACGGTCGGGGGCGTGAGGATCGGGGAGGGCGCCGGGCAGGGCACCGGGGAGCGCAGCGGGGTGGGCGGCGGGCCGTGGCCGGGCCACGAGCGCGGCACCCCCGGCTACCGCCGCCTCGTCCTGGCGCTGTTCACCGCCGGCGTCGCCACGTTCGCGCAGCTGTACTCGGTGCAGGCGGTGCTGCCCTCCCTGGCCGCGGACCTGCGCGTCAGCGCCTCCCACGCCGCGCTCGGCGTCTCGGTGGCCACCGGGGCGCTGGCGGTCTCCGTCGTCGGCTGGAGCGCGCTCGCCGACCGCCTGGGCCGGGTGCCCGCGATGGTCGCCTCCGCCGTGCTCGCCACCCTGCTCGGCCTCGCCGTCCCGCTGGCGCCGGAGCTGGGGACGGTGCTGGCGCTGCGCGCGCTGCAGGGCGCGGCCCTCGGCGGGCTGCCCGCGGTGGCGGTGGCCCACCTCGCCGAGGAGGTCCACCCCCGCGAGGTCGCGCAGGCCGCGGGCGCCTACGTCTCGGGCACCTCCCTGGGCGGGCTGTCGGGGCGGGTCCTGTCCTCCCTCGTCACCGACCTCGCCGGCTGGCGCTGGGGCGTGGCGGCCGTCGCCCTGCTCGGCCTCGCGGCCACGGCGCTGTTCTGCCTCCTCGTGCCGCCCTCGCGCGGTGGCGTGCGCGGCCCGCGCCCCGCCGGGGCGGGCGCGGCAGCGGGCGCGGCCGGGGCGGGGCTGGTGCGCCGGGTGCGCGCGGCGCTGGGCGAGCGCGGGCTGCTCGCCCTGTACGCCCAGGCGCTGCTGCTCATGGGCGCCTTCGTCACGGTCTACAACTACCTCGGCTTCCGGCTGCTGCAGCCGCCGTTCTCGCTGTCGCAGGGCGTCGTCGGCCTGCTGTTCGTCGTCTACCTGGCCGGCACCGCGAGCTCCTCGCTGGCGGGCAGGCTGGCCGCCGCGGGCCGGTTGCGCGTGCTGCTCGCCGCGAGCGCGCTGCTGGCGGCCGGCTGCCTGCTGACGCTGGCCTCCTCGGTGCTCCTCGTGGTGGCCGGGCTCGCCGCGCTGACCGCGGGCTTCTTCGCCGCGCACGCCGTCGCGAGCGGGTGGGTGGGCGCCCGCGCACCGGCGGGCGCGCGGGCGCAGGCCTCGGCGCTCTACACGTTCGCCTACTACGTGGGCTCCAGCCTCGTCGGCTGGATCGGCGGGTTCGCGTTCGTCGCCGGCGGCTGGCCGCTCGTCGTGGCGCTCGTGCTCGTCCTCACCGCCCTCGCCGCCGCGCTGGCCGCCCTCGCGCTGCGCGGGCCGGCCCCGACCGGCAGCATGGCCCGGTGAGCGAGACCTCCTCCACGGCCCGCACCGACGAGCCGGCGGGCACCGGCACGGCCCCCGCCGAGGACGTCGAGCGGCTGGCGGACCTGCTGGCCGGCGGCCGGGTCGCCGTCCTGGCCGGGGCCGGCATGTCCACCGGCTCCGGCATCCCCGACTACCGCGGCCCCAACGGCTCGCTGCAGCGGCACACCCCGATGACCTACCAGGAGTTCACCGGCTCCGCGCAGGCCCGCCGCCGCTACTGGGGCCGCAGCCACGTCGGCTGGGAGCACTTCCGCCGCGCGCGGCCGAACGCCGCGCACCGCGCCGTCGCGGCGCTGGAGGCCGCGGGCATCGTCACCGGGACCATCACGCAGAACGTCGACGGCCTCGACCTGGCCGCCGGCAGCCGGGAGGTGGTGGAGCTGCACGGCAACCTCGACCGCGTGGTGTGCCTGCACTGCGGCGAGCGGACCTCCCGCGCCGAGCTGGCCGAGCGCCTGACCGCCGCGAACCCCGGTTTCGAGGCCCGCGTGGAGCAGCTGCACGCGCTCAACCCCGACGGCGACGCCGACCTCAGCGACGAGCAGCTGGCGGGTTTCCGCGCCGTGCCGTGCCGGCGCTGCGGCCAGGACGCGCTGAAGGCGGACGTGGTGTTCTTCGGCGAGAAGGTGCCCGAGGACCGCGTCGCCCGCTCGTTCGCGATCGTCGACGCCGCCCGCGCCCTGCTCGTCCTGGGGTCCTCGCTGAAGGTCATGTCGGGCTACCGGTTCGTCCTGCGCGCCGCCGAGCGGGGCACGCCCGTGGCGATCGTGAACTCCGGTCCCACCCGCGGGGACGCCAGGGCGGGCGTGCGGGTGGACGCGCCCCTGCAGGTGGTCCTGCCGCAGCTGCTGGACCGGCTCGCGGTCCCGGCGCGCTGACCCCCGCCCCCGCGGCCTCCGCGCCTGCGCCCGGATGCCGGCCACGCGCGCGCTGACCTGCTCGGTCGCGCGACCGGTCTGGTCGGCGATGGCGTCGATGACGGGACGACCTGCTGGATCCCCTCCGGGGCCCGGGTGAGGGCCTGCACGGTCAGCGACGCCTGCTCGGCCTCCGCCCGGGCTGCGGCGCTGGGTGAGGTGCTCACCCGGACGGGTGAGCACCTCTGGGAGGTGCATCGGCGCCCCCGCGCCGGACTTGAGCCCCGGGCCCCGCGGGGCGACCTAGACTGGAGGCCGCCATGCAGTGCGACTACTACGACCGCCACGCCTGCCGCTCGTGCACCCTCATCGAGGTCCCCTACGCCGACCAGGTCAGCGGCAAGGAGCAGCGCTGCCGCGACCTGCTGACCGGGCGGCTGGGCGAGCAGCCGCAGCTGCGGTGGCTGCCCAGCGTGCGCAGCCCGGAGGCCGGCTACCGCAACAAGGCGAAGATGGTCGTCGGCGGCACCGTGCGCCGGCCGACGCTCGGCATCCTCGACGCCGCCGGCCGGGGCGTGGACCTGCGCCGCTGCGGGGTGTGCACACCGGGCATCCGGGCCGCGCTGCCCGAGCTGGCCCGCTTCGTCACCACCGCCGCCCTGACGCCCTACGACGTCCCCGCCCGGCGCGGCGAGCTCAAGAACCTCCTGGTCACCGAGTCGCCCTCCGGCGAGCTCATGGTGCGCTTCGTGCTGCGCTCGGACGCCCTGCTGCCCGCGGTGCGCCGCCACCTGCCGCACCTGCTGCGCGCCCTGCCGCAGCTGGCCGTCGTCAGCGCGAACCTGCTGCCCGAGCACAAGGCCGTCCTGGAGGGCGAGACCGAGATCGCCCTCACCGAGCGGACGACGCTGCGGATGCCGCTGGGCGGGGTCGACCTCGACCTGCGCCCGCAGAGCTTCTTCCAGACGAACTCGACCGTCGCCGCCGCGCTGTACGCGCAGGTCGCGCAGTGGGTGGACGAGGTCGCGCCCGCGAGCGTGTGGGACCTGTACTGCGGGGTCGGCGGCTTCGCCCTGCACTGCGCGGCACCGGGCCGGGAGGTCACCGGCATCGAGGTCAGCGAGGAGGCCGTCGAGAGCGCCCGGGCCGGGGCGCTGGCCGCCGGGATCACCGGCGTGCGCTTCGCGGCGGGCGACGCGACCCGCTTCGCCCTGCAGGCGGGCACCGTCCCCGACCTGGTGGTGGTGAACCCGCCGCGGCGGGGGATCGGCGCCGAGCTCAGCGGGTGGCTGGAGAGCTCCGGCGTGCGCCACGTCGTCTACTCCAGCTGCAACCCGGTGACGCTGGCCGCGGACCTGGCCGCGATGCCGTCGCTGCGGCCGGTGCGCGCCCGGGTGCTGGACATGTTCCCGCAGACCCCGCACGTGGAGGTCGTCACGCTGCTCGAGCGGGCGTAGGCCGCCCCGAGGAGCCCCGGGCCCGCGGGCTGCGCGGAAACCCGGTCGACAGCCGCACCGGCGCACCGGGAACCTGTCCGTGCGCCGATGACTTCCGCGCCCGCGCCGGATCAGCAGGACGAGAACCCCTCGTCACGACGGCAGGAGCCCGCTGTGCCCGCACCCGAGGTCGCCCCGCCCCGCCTGGACCTGCGCTCGGGTCCGCAGCGGGTCTTCGCCCACCTGCTCGTCAGCAACGCCGTCGTCGGCGTCGTCAACTACACGGTCTGGTTCGCGGTGACGTTCTGGATCTTCCTGGAGACCCGCTCGGTGTTCGCCACCGGCACGGTCGCCGGCCTCTTCGTCGTGGCCACCGCGGCGACGGGCATCTGGTTCGGCAGCCTCGTCGACGAGCACTCCAAGCGGTCGGTGATGCAGGTCTCGGCGCTGGTCTCGGCGGGCGTCTACGCCGCGTGCCTCGCGGTGCACGTGCTCGCTCCCGACGGCGCCTTCTCCGACGTCGCGTCCTGGTGGCTGTGGGTCTTCGTCGTGCTCTGCATGGCCGGTGTCGTGGCCGGCAACCCGCGCGGCATCGCGCTGCCCACGCTGGTGACCCTGCTGGTGCCCGCGGACCTGCGCGACCGCGCCAACGGCCTGGTCGGCACGGTGAGCGGCACCTCGATGCTCGTCACCTCCGTCGTCAGCGGGGTGCTCGTCGCCTCCGGCGGCATGCTGCACGTCCTGCTGTTCGCGCTCGTCGTGCTCGCGGCCTCGGTGCTGCACCTGGCGCGCGTGCGCGTGCCGGAGGCGGGCGCCCTCCCCGCCGGCGGGACGGGTGCGCCCGCGGCGGCCGGGGGCGGCGTCGACCTGCGGGGCACCTGGCGGCTGGTGCGCGGCGTCCCGGGCCTGGTGCCGCTCATCGCCTTCAGCTGCTTCAACAACCTCATCGCCGGCGGGTTCATGGCGCTCATGGACGCCTACGGCCTCTCCCTGGTGCCGGTGCAGGTGTGGGGGCTGCTGTGGGGCGGGCTGAGCGCCGTCATGGTCGTCGGCGGGCTGCTCGTCGCCCGCCTCGGGCTCGGCGGCCGGCCGGTGCGGCTGCTGCTGCTGGTCAACGCCCTCGCGTGGACCGCGACGGCGCTCTTCCCGCTGGCGCACTCGATCGTGACGCTCACGGTCGCCATGGTGGTCTTCATGCTGCTCATGCCGTTCGCGGAGGCCGCCGAGCAGACCGTGCTGCAGAGCGTGGTGCCCTACGAGCGGCAGGGCCGCGTCTTCGGGTTCGCGCAGAGCGTCGAGCAGTCCGCCGCACCTCTCACGGCGTTCCTGATCGGGCCGATCACCCAGTTCCTCGTCGTCCCCTCCATGACCGACGGGGTGGCGGCGGCGGCGATCGGCGGCTGGTTCGGGACCGGGCAGACCCGGGCCATCGCCCTGGTCTTCGTGCTCACCGGGCTGGTGGGGCTCCTCGCCACGCTGCTGGCCCTGGCCAGCCCGCAGCACCGCGCCCTGGCGGCCTCCTACGCGCGCACCACCGCGGGCGCCACCCCGCCCGCCGACCCGGCGCTCAGCCCAGCACGTCGAGGGTGAAGTCGGCCTCGTCGCCGACGTCGATCCCCTCGCGCCGGCGCACCGCCGCCTTCACCGGCAGCACGTAGGCGCCGTCGGCGCTCTCCGGGAAGACCGAGGTGCGCCAGCGCGAGCTGCCGCAGACCACCGCGACCGGCACCGCGCCGAAGCCCCTGGGCGGGCGCGGGACCTCGCGCACCAGCGCGGACTCCTCCTGCGGCAGCCGCACGAAGACCCACGTGTCCGCACGCGCCTGCCAGCGCCACAGCTCGGCGCGGAACGCGCAGCTCACCCGCACCTCGTCCACGCCCGTGTCCACGCCGGCGATCCTGCCAGGGCGCCCGGACACCGGGTGGCCGATGCTGGGCCCGTGTACGCCGACACCCCCGCCGTCCGCGCGCGGCAGCTGGTCGCCGACGCCTGCTGGCTCCTCGCCGTCGTCGCGGCGGTCCTGGCCGGTCGGGCGGTGCGGGCCGCCGTGGAGGGCCTCGCCGCCCCGGCCCGCCGCTTCGCGGGCGGCGCCGACGACCTCGCCGCCCAGCTCGGGGGCGCCGCGGACGGCGTCGCGGGCGCGCCGCTGCTCGGCGACGACCTCGCCGGCCCGCTGGAGCGCGCCGCCGACGGGGCGCGCTCGCTGTCGGCCGCGGGCACCGACCAGGTCCAGGCGCTCGCGCACCTGGCGGGCGTGCTGGGCCTGACGACGGCGCTGGTGCCGATCGTGCTGGTGACGGTGCTGCGCCTGGTGCCGCGGCTGCGCTGGTGGCGCCGCGCCGCGCAGGCCCGGCGCCTGGCGGCCACCCCCGACGGCGACGACCTGCTGGCCCTGCGGGCGCTGCAGTCGCGGTCGGCGCAGGAGCTGCGCGCCGCGGTGCCGGACCCGGTGCGCGCCTGGCGCGAGCAGCGCCCCGGCGCCGTGCGGGCGCTGGCCGACCTGGAGCTGCGCGCCCTCGGCCTGCACCGCCGCCCCGACCCGCGCTGACCCGCGCCGGCCCGCGCCGGCCCGCGCTGGCCCGGCGCCCGCGCCCGTCCGCTCAGGCGGCCGCGAGCCGCAGCGCCCGCCGCACCCCGGCCAGGGGCGGTGCGGGCAGCGCGCCGTCCCGCACGAAGCGGCGGGCGGTCTCCACGTTCGCCTCGACCATCGCGTGCCAGGCCGCCGGCCGGCGCCGCAACCGCGCCCGGCGGGCCCGCACGAGCACGGCGACGGCGGGCACGAGCGCGTCGAGCACCGGGGTGCGCCCGATGCCGAGGGCGTCGGCGGTGCTCCTGTCGTGCATCGCCCGGGCCACCGCGCGCACCGCCGGCAGCGCCAGGCGGGGAGGCAGGCCGCTGACGTCGACGAGGCCGTCCGCGAGAGCCTGCAGGCCCGCGGCGGTCAGGGTGCGCGAGTCCCGGCTCGGCGGGCCGGTGAGCGCGGCGACCCGCCGGTCCAGCTCGCGGGCGCTCGCCCGGTCCACCGCGGCGGCCACGAGCGGGCGCTCGATGCCGAGCAGGGCGCCCAGGTGGTGCCAGTACCGGAACAGCTCGCGCTGCTCCTCCTGCGTCAGCGGCAGGCCGACGGCCTCCGCGCACACCGGGGCCACGAGGCTGAAGTCGAGCCAGGTGCGCACCTGGTCCAGCTGGCTGACGGGCAGGTGGCCCTCGACGCGGGGGGCGTGCCGGCGCACCAGCGCGTGGACCAGCCGCACGCGGCCGGTCTCGACGAACCCCGGCTGCCCGGGGCGCAGCCAGCCGGGGACGGAGGCGGCGTTGAGCCAGCGGCCGGTGGACAGCAGCCGCTCCGAGGCCCCCTCGACGAGCCGGCCGGTGGAGACGAGGACGGCGGCCGGTGCGGGCGGTGCGTAGGAGCGCAGCAGCGAGCCGGCGCCGATGTCGAAGACGTGCGCGGCGAACGGCGCCGTGTAGGCGATGCGCGAGGACACCTCGTGGACGACGTCGGGCACGGCCAGCGCGGTCCGCTCCATCTCCTCCACGAGGGCGCGCACGGCGGGGGTGCGCGCCGGTGCGCCCGCGAGGGCGGCGGCCAGCTCCGCGCGCACGGACGGCTCGGCGCCCACCCGCTCGGCGACGGCGTCGGCCGGCGGGTCCCCGCGCCGGCCGGCGGCCGCCAGCTCGGCCGGGGTGGGCAGCCGCACGGGTGCGGTGGCGTTCAGCGCGCCTCCTCCTCCAGCCAGGCCTGCAGCACCCGGCACAGCGGCGCCAGCTCGCGGTCCAGGTCGGGCAGCAGCGCCTCGGTGGGGTGCTCCACGGCCAGCCAGCTGCGCAGGACCGCCAGGTAGGCCGCGTGCACGGCTCCCGCGACGGCCTGCGGGACGACGGCCGCGGGGGCCATGTCGTGGCGCCGGGCCACGAACCCGGCGACCGAGGCCCGCCACAGCGCCCACTGCTCGGACTCCCCCGAGCGCAGCTCCGGGGAGCTGTCGAGGACCTGGAAGCGCTGCATCCAGCGCCCCTGCGCGTCCACGACGCGCTGCAGCGCACCGAGGACGCACTCGCGCACGAGGTCGGTCGTGGGCTCGGGGCGCTCCGCGGCGGCGTCCAGCAGCGCCACGAACCCCACGCTGTACTCGTCGAAGCGGTACCAGAAGATCGACGCCTTGGAGGGGAAGTAGCGGAAGAAGCTCGTCTTGCTGACCCCCGCCGCGGCGGTGATCTCGGCGAGCGTCGTCTCCTCGAACCCCTTGCGCAGGAACAGCTCGACGGCGACGTTCTCGATCTCCTCGCGGGAGGAGGCGGGCGGCCGGCCCCGGCGCGGCGCTGCGTCCTGCGGCGACTGTTCGCTCACGCCGCCAGCCTGCCACAGGCGGCGGGCAGCGCCCCACCGCGTCGTACGCTGACCGCGCCGCACCCGCGAGCGCACCGCCCGTTGATGCACCAGGAGGAACCGTGCCCACCGAACCGACCCTGCTGGGGCCCTGGCAGGACGCCGCGCTGCCCGTCGCCGAGCGCGTCGAGGCCCTGGTGGCCGCGATGACGCTGGAGGAGAAGGTCGCCCAGCTCGGCAGCCGGTGGATCGGCAACTCCCACGACGAGCCGGAGGCGGGTCCGGACGACGACGCCGCCGGGACCGGCAACGTCGCCCCGCTGCAGGACGTCTTCGCGGCCGGTGCGCTGGAGTTCGAGAAGGCCTCCGAGCACGGCCTGGGGCACCTGACCCGCGTCTACGGCTCCCGCCCGGTGACGGTGGAGGAGGGGCGCGCGGAGGTCGTGCGGCTGCAGCGCTCCATCGTCGAGCGCACCCGGCTGCGGATCCCCGCGATCGTGCACGAGGAGTGCCTGACGGGGTTCACCGCCTTCCAGGCGACGGTCTACCCGGCCGCGCTGGCGTGGGCGGCCACGTTCGACCCGCAGCTGGTGCAGGAGATGGCCGCCGCGATCGGCGCGGACATGGCCGCGGTCGGCGTGCACCAGGGCCTGTCGCCGGTGCTGGACGTCGTGCGCGACTACCGCTGGGGCCGCGTCGAGGAGACGATGGGCGAGGACCCGCACCTGGTCTCGATGCTCGGCGCCGCCTACGTGCGCGGGCTGGAGTCCGCGGGCGTCGTGGCCACGCTCAAGCACTTCGCGGGCTACTCGGCCTCGCGGGCGGCGCGCAACCACGGGCCGGTGTCGATGGGCCGCCGCGAGCTGGCCGACGTCGTCCTGCCCAGCTTCGAGGCGGCGCTGCGCCTGGGCGGGGCGCGCTCGGTGATGAACTCCTACTCCGACGTCGACGGGGTCCCGGCGGCCTCCGACGACTGGCTGCTCACCGAGCTGCTGCGCGAGCAGTGGGGGTTCACCGGCACGGTCGTCTCCGACTACTCGGCGATCGCGTTCCTGAAGACGATGCACCTGAGCGCCGTCGACGAGACGGACGCCGGGATCCAGGCGCTCGTGGCCGGCATCGACGTCGAGCTGCCCGACACCCTCTGCTACGGCGAGCGCCTGGTGGCGGCCGTGCGCGCGGGCCGGGTGGACGAGGCGTACGTGGACCGGGCGCTGCGGCGGCTGCTGACGCAGAAGGCGGAGCTGGGGCTGCTGGACGCGGACTGGACGCCGGAGGGGTCGGTGGCCGCCGGCGCGGGCCGCGAGCTGGACTCCGCGGCGAACCGGGACATCGCCCGCCGCATCGCGGAGGAGTCGGTCGTGCTGCTGGCCAACGGCTCCGGGACGCTGCCGCTGGAGGCGGGCGCGCTCCGGCGCATCGCCGTCGTCGGCCCGTGCGCGGACGACGCGAACACCTTCATGGGCTGCTACGCCTTCCCCAACCACGTGCTGCCGCGCTACCCCGGCCTCGGGCTGGGCGTGCGGGTGCCGACGCTGCTGGAGGCGGTGCGCGCGGAGTTCGCCGGCGCCGAGGTCGTCCACGAGGCCGGTTGCGACGTGCGCGAGCCCGGCACCGCCGGGTTCGCCGCCGCGGTGGAGGCCGCGCGCGGGGCGGACGTGGTCGTGGCCGTCGTCGGCGACCGGGCCGGCATGTTCGGCGCCGGGACCTCCGGCGAGGGCTGCGACGCGGAGACGCTGCGGCTGCCGGGCGTGCAGCAGGACCTCGTCGAGGCGCTGCTGGCCACCGGCACGCCGGTGGTGCTGGTGGTCGTCTCCGGCCGCCCGTACGCGCTGGGCGACCTCGTCGGCGCGGGTGCCGCGCAGGGCGGGGCCGCGGCCGCCGTGCAGGCGTTCATGCCCGGCGAGGAGGGCGGCGCCGCGCTGGCCGGGGTGCTCTCCGGGCGGGTCGTGCCCACCGGCAAGCTGCCGGTGCAGGTGCCCGCGACCCCTGGCGGCCAGCCGAGCACGTACCTGCAGCCGCTGCTGGGCACCAACAGCCGGGGCATCTCCAACCTCGACCCCACGCCGCTGTTCCCCTTCGGGCACGGGCTGTCGTACACCTCCTTCGCGCTGGGCGAGGTCGAGCTCGCCGACGCGCGGCTGCCCGTCGACGGCGCCACGAGCGTGTCGGTGACGGTGACCAACACCGGTGAGCGCGACGGCGCGGAGGTCGTGCAGGTCTACGCCCACGACGTCGCCGCCCGCGTCACCCGCCCGGTGCGCGAGCTCGTCGGCTTCGCCCGGGTGCCGCTGGCCGCCGGCCAGGCCCGGCGGGTCAGCTTCACCCTGCACGCCGACCGGTTCTCCTTCACCGACCGCGACGGGCAGCGGGTCGTGGACCCCGGTGCGGTGCAGCTGTTCGTGGCGACCTCCGCGGCCGGCGGCGAGCCCGTCGAGCTGGAGCTGACCGGTGAGCGCCGCGTCGTGGGCCACGAGCGCGTGCTGGACACCCCGGTCACCGTCCAGGAGGCCTGAGCGGCACCGGACGGCAGGACCGGCCGGCGGCACCGGCCTCCCGCGGCACGCCCCGCGGGAGGCCGATGCCCTAGCCTCGCGGTGTGGCGAGCGCGACGGTCGGACAGGGTGCAGGGCGCACGACGTACGTGGTGGTGGACGGGGAGAACCTCGACGCCACGCTGGGCGTGTCGATCCTCGACGGGCGCCCGGCGCCCGAGCAGCGGCCCCGCTGGGAGCGCCTGCTCGACTTCGCGCGCACGACGTTCGAGCAGCCCGCCAAGGGCCTGTTCTTCCTCAACGCCTCCTCCGGGCACCTGCCGATGTCGTTCGTGCAGGCGCTGCTGGCCCTGGGCTACCAGCCCATCCCGCTGGCGGGCGGGCCGGGGGAGAAGGTCGTCGACATCGGCATCCAGCGCACCCTGGACGCCCTCGTCGACCGCGACGGCGACGTGCTGCTCGGCAGCCACGACGTCGACTTCCTGCCGCAGATCGACCGGCTGCTCACCGGCGACCGGCTCGTGGGCCTCGTCGGCTTCCGGGAGTTCGTGAACTCCCAGTACGCGGGGCTGCGCGAGCGGGGCCTGAAGGTGTTCGACCTCGAGGACGACGTGCGCGCGTTCAACGTCGTGCTGCCGCGGGTGCGGATCATCCCGCTGGCCGACTTCGACCCGACGCGCTACCTCTGAGCGGCGCGCCGCGGCCGCCGCGCGGGGTTCAGCCCTGCGCGGCGGCGGCGGTGGTGCGCGAGGTGCGGCGGGAGAGCAGGCCCCGGCGCTGCACGTGGCGCTCGAAGACCACCGTCCCGAACGGCGGCACCCCGGCGGCCAGGCCGATCGCGGTCGTCTTCAGCGGCCACTTCAGCGTGAGCGCCACCCACAGCACCGACAGCAGGTACACGACGAACCCGACGCCGTGGACCGGGCCCACGACGGGGACCCCGCCCTCGTGCGGCGTCTGCACGTGCAGGACCCACTTGAGGAACATCGCGACGAGCAGCGCCGTCCACGAGACGGCCTCGACGAGGGCGATGACGCGGAACCAGCGGGCGGCGGCGGGCACGGGGTCCTCCAGGGCTCGGGGGTGCTGCTCCAAGTCTTACGCCCCGTAGGAGGCGGATCGCCCCCGCGGGGTGTGGGATCGCTCACTCCACCGCCCGCCGCCGGCCGGGAGCTGGCCGGGGGAGCGGTCAGGAGAAGACCGTGCGGTGCCACTCCTTGCGAGCGACCCCGGTGCGTTCGAGCATCACGTGCTTGACGGCGGTGTACTCCTCCAGCGAGTACGCCGACATGTCCTTGCCGGAGCCGGAGGCCTTCACCCCGCCGTGCGGCATCTCGCTGACGATCGGGACGTGGTCGTTGATCCACACGCACCCGGCCTGGATCTCGGCGCTCGCGCGCATCGAGCGGAACACGTCGCGCGTCCACGCCGAGGCGGCCAGCCCGTAGGGGGTGTCGTTGGCCAGCTCCAGCCCCTCGTCGTCGGTGCCGAACGGCAGCGCGACCAGGACGGGGCCGAACACCTCCTCCTGCACGACCTCGGAGTCCTGCGCGGCGTCCACGAGCAGGGTGGGGGCGTAGAACGCGCCCGCGGACAGGTCCGTGCCGTCGGCGGCGCTGGTCGGGGCGAACCCGCCGGTGACGACCCGCGCACCCGCGGCGACCGCCCGCTCCACCACCGCGGCCACCCGCTCGCGCTGGCGCACCGAGACCAGCGGGCCCAGGTCGGTGGCCGGGTCCGCGGGCGGCCCGACCCGGACGCCGGCCATGAGCTCGGCGGTGCGGGCGACGAACGCCTCGAACAGCGGGCGCTGCACGTAGGCCCGGGTCGCGGCCGTGCAGTCCTGCCCGGAGTTGATGAGCGAGGCGGCGACGGCGCCCTGGGCGGCGGCCTCGACGTCGGCGTCGTCGAAGACGACGAACGGCGCCTTGCCGCCCAGCTCCAGGTGCACGCGCTTGCCGGTGCGCGCGGCGACCTCCATGACCCGCCGGCCCACGGCGGTGGAGCCGGTGAAGGAGGTCATGACGACGCGCGGGTCGCCCACGAGCGCCTCCCCGGCCTCGGGGCCGGTCCCGGTGACGACGTTGAACACCCCGTCGGGCAGCCCGGCCGCGGTGAGGACCTCGGCGAGCAGCAGGGTGGTCAGGGGGGTGTTCTCCGCGGGCTTGAGGACGACCGCGTTGCCGGCGGCGATCGCGGGCGCCACCTTCCAGACCGCCATCTGCAGCGGGTAGTTCCACGGTGCGATCGAGCCGACGACCCCGAGCGCCTCGCGCCGCACGTAGGAGGTGTGCTCGCCGTCGTACTCGGCGGCGGCCTTGCCCTCCAGCACGCGGGCGGCGCCGGCGAAGAAGGCGACGTTGTCGATGCTGCCGGGCACGTCGAACTGCCGCGCCAGCCGCAGCGGCTTGCCGGTCTGCGCGCTCTCGGCGGCCACGAACTCCTCGGCCCGCCCGGCCATCAGGGCCGCGGCCCGGGTCAGGACCTCCGCGCGCGCGGCGGGGGTGGTGCGCGACCAGCCGCGGAAGGCGCGCTGCGCGCCGGCGACGGCGTCGGCGACGTCGTCCGCCGCGGCACCCGCCCCGGCGGCGACGACCTTGCCCGTGGCCGGGTCCAGGACGCTCAGCTCGGCGCCCCGGCCGGCCCGGCGCGCGCCGTCGATGTACTGCAACTCGTCCACGAACAGCCTCCCCAGCCACGGATCCCGTCGGCGACACCCTGCCCGATCGACGGATCGAGCGGAAGAGCACCCCTGTCGCCACGTCCCCTCCGCGGAGGGGTCACCGCAAGAGGGCGCCTTCGCCCTCCGGCTCGTCCCGGGCCGGCTGCGCGGCGCGCCGGCGCACGAAGCCGGGGACGTCCCCGGCGTCCACCGCGGCGTCGAACGGGTGGCCCTGGGCGCGGGAGACGCCCAGCGCCTGCAGCGGTCCCAGCTGCCCGGGCTCCTTCCACGCCCTCGGCCAGGATCCGCACGTCCAGCGCGCGGCACAGCGCCGCGATGCCTCCAGCAGCGAGGTGTCGCCACCGGTGACCAGCCTCGTCAGCGAGCGGTCCAGCTCCACCGTCGGGATGGGGAAGCGGCGCACGGAGGACAGCGAGGTGCAGCCGGTGCCGACGTCGTCGAGGTCGACGTGGAAGCCGGCCGCCACGACCTCGCGCAGCGACGCCGCGATCGACGGGTCGTCGGGCAGCTCCTCGTGCTCGGTGACCTCCAGGTGCACGCGGGCGGGGCCGGTGCGCGCGCACGCCGAGGCAGGCCACGAGCAGGGCGCCCGCGGGCACGAGCAGGACGGCGACGTCACCGGTCGCGGTGCCGCCGCCGGCCGGCAGCAGCGGAACGAGGCCGGTGAGGACCGCGAGCGCGCCGAGCGCCCGCTTCGACATCGTTCTCCTCGCCCCCGGGTGCCCGGACGGTCCGGTCCCTGTCCGCATCGGCGCGCGCGGGGCCGCGCTCGTTCGCCCATCGGGCGTGCCGGGCCCACCGGTGGGCGGCGCGGGCGGCGGGGGGCGCCTCAGTCGTGGGTGGCGACCTCGTGGCCGCCGTGCCCCAGGGGCTCCAGCTGGAAGGTGGCGTGCTCGACGGCCACGGGGAAGTGCTCGGCGACGCAGGCCTGCAGCTGGTCCAGGATCGCCGGGGCGTGCCCGTCGCTGAAGCAGGAGTCGTCGAGGACGACGTGCGCGGACAGCACGGGCAGGCCGGAGGTGATGCGGCTGGCGTGCAGGTCGTGCACGGCGTGCACGTGCGGCAGCTCCAGCAGGTGCCGGCGCACGTCCTCCAGGTCCAGCCCGGGCGGGGCCTCCTCCAGCAGCACCGAGGTCGTCTCGCGCAGCAGCCCCACCGTGCGCGGCACGATGAGGACGCCGATGAGCAGCGAGACGACGGCGTCCGCGCGCGTCCAGCCGGTGAGCGCGATGACCACGGCGGCCACGATCACCGCCACCGAGCCGAGGCCGTCGTTGACGACCTCCAGCACGGCGGCGCGCACGTTGATGCTGCGCTCGCCGCCGCCGCGCAGCAGCAGCAGCAGGGCGACGACGTTGCCGACCAGGCCGACGACGCCGAAGACGACCATCGCGCCCGAGGCGACCTCGGGCGGGTGCAGCAGGCGCCGCACGCCCTCGACGAGGACGAAGACGCCGACGGCGAGCAGCGCCGCCGCCTGCAGGGTGGCGGCGAGCACCTCGGCGCGCCGGTAGCCCCAGGTCCGCCGCGCGGAGGCCGGCCGGGCGGCCAGGCTCGCGGCGATCAGGGCGATCACCAGGCCCGCGACGTCGGTGAGCACGTGCCCGGCGTCGGCCAGCAGCGCGAGGCTGCCGGACAGCCACGCCCCGACGGCCTCGGCCACGAGCACGACGGAGGTGACGGCGAGGGCGCCCGCCAGCCGGCGGCGGTCCTGCCCGGGACCGCCGTGCCCGTGCCCGTGGCCGTGCCCGTGGCCGTGCCCGTGGCTCCCGCCGCGGGTCACGAGCGGGCCTCCTGCCCGGCCGCGGGCCGGGCGCAGGCCTCCTCGGCGTGGTCGTCGCCGACGGCGAGGACCACGCCGAGCAGGTCGCCGAGGGCGTGGCTCAGGCGCGCGTCGGTGATCTCGTAGCGCACCCGCCGGCCCTCGGGCACGGCGACGACGAGCCCGTGGCCGCGCAGGCAGGCGAGGTGGTTGGACAGCGACTGGCGCGAGACGCCCAGCAGGTCGGCCAGTTCCGCCGGGTAGCCCGGCGCCTCGCGCAGCGCCAGCAGCAGCCGCGAGCGCGTGGGGTCGGACAGGGCGTGGCCGAAGCGGGCGAGCACCTGCGCGGACGTCGCGATCACCCCCCGACGGTACATCGCCCGATGGATCGACGCGCCGGCCGGCGGGCGGGGTCAGGCCGGCGGGTCAGGCCGGCGGGTCAGGCCGGCGGGTCAGGCCGGCGGGGTCAGGCCGGCGGGCGGCCGTCACCCGGCCCGTAGCCGAAGGACGGCCAGCCGCCGCGCCACTCCACCTCGCGGATCTGCATGCGGATCGTGCCGCCGGTGCCCGCGTCGTAGTAGTGGTGCACCGCGTAGGTGCGGCCGCGGTCGTTGAGCACGTCGAGGGCGCCCGTGCCGACCTGGTCGCCGCGCCGACCCAGCAGCAGGTCCCCGCCGCCCTCGGTGAGCAGCCGCCCCTCGCGGTCGACGAACGGGCCGGTGGGGCTGGTGGAGCGGCCGACGTAGGTCTCGTAGGTGCTGTCCACCCCGCGGCAGCAGAAGCCGCGGGAGACGGTGAGGTACCAGTGGCCGCCGCGCTTGAAGACCTGCGGGTTCTCGACGGCGTTCGGCGGGACGACGGGGTCGCTGGCCAGGTCGGTGATCGGGCCGACGGGACGGACCATGTCCACCAGCCGCTGCACCTTCACCCCCGTCCAGAACGAGCCGAACGCGATGTACCAGGTGCCGCCGTCGGAGAACACCTGCGGGTCGATGGCGTTGAAGTCGTCGTCGGTGTCCGAGCGCAGCACCGGGCCGTGGTCGACCCAGCTGTCCAGGTCGCCGGGGGTGCGCGTCGTCGCGAGGCCGATCGCGGACTCGTTGGTGCCGAAGGAGGAGGCGGCGTAGTAGAGGTGGAACGTGCCGCCGCGCTCGACCACGTGCGGCGCCCACAGGTGGGCCACGCCGTAGGCCCGCGTCCACTCGGGCAGCGCGATGGCCCCGACCGACTCCCACGGCCCGGCGAGGCTGCCCACCGAGCGGCGCACGAAGATCCCGCCCGGGTCCTCGGCGTCCGCGCGGCCGGTGGAGAAGACGTAGTACGTCCCGCGGTCGCTGAACAGCGTCGGGTCGTGCACCGGGTCGTCGACCTCGCCGGGCACGTGGTCGCCGACGTCACCGCTCATCGGCAGCTTGCCGCTGGGCGGCGGCCCGCCCGGTGCGCCCGGCGCGGCCTGGGCGACGGCGCCCGCGCTCGTCAGGCACAGGGCCGCGAGGGCGGCGGCGAGGGACGCGCTGCGGCGTCGGGCGGTGCGTCGCGCGGTTCGGGGCACGGGGTTCCTCCTGCTCGTCGTCGAGCGCACCCGGCCGGGTGCGGAGCCGAGCATGCCCGCCCCTACAACGTTGCACAAGCTCCGCCCGGCGCGCCCGGCTCAGCCGTGCCGGAAACCGGCCGCCATCTCCTCCTGCTCGCCCAGGACGGCGGTGATGCTCGCCTGCACGGTGTCCAGCTCGCCGATGATCCGGCCGGTCTCGTCGATGCCCGCCGCGACCGAGCGGCTGCTGCTCTGGATGTCGGCGATCTGCTGACCCACGCGCTGGGTCGCCTCCGCCGTCTCGCGGGCCAGCTCCTTGACCTCGCCCGCCACCACGGCGAAGCCCTTGCCCGCCTCGCCGGCGCGCGCCGCCTCGATGGTGGCGTTGAGGGCGAGCAGGTTGGTCTGGCCGGCGATCGTCGTGATGATCCCGATGACGTCGCTGATCGAGGTCGTGACCTCCTCCAGCGCCTGCACCTCACCGGTCATGGTCGCCGCCTGCCGGCGGGCGGCGTCGGCGACGCGCCCGGAGTCCAGGGCGGCCTCGCGCAGCCGGGACACCGTCTCGAGCAGCTCGCGGGCCGAGGCCGCGTCCTCCTCGATCCGCCGCAGCGTCGCCAGGCGCTGCGAGACGAGGTGGGCCACGTTGCGCAGCGCGGCCGCGCGCGAGGGGGACAGCTCGATGGTCTCGGTGCTGAAGAAGTCCATGGTCCCGACGACCTCGCCCTCCACCAGCAGCGGGAAGCACACGCCCGAGCGGACGCCGGCGCGCTGGGCCGCGGGGGCCCGCACGCAGTCGGTGACCTCGGCGAGGTCGGGGACGAAGACCAGGTCCCGGGCCCGCCAGGCGCGCCCGGACAGCCCCACGCCCTCGGCGAAGCTCGCGCTCAGGGTCACGTCGCGGAACTCCTGGCCGGCCGAGCCGGACTCCAGCTGGAACTTCAGCGTGCGGTCGGACTCGTCGAGCGCCCAGAACGACCCGTAGGCCCAGCCGAACGCGCTGCGCACCGTCTCCAGCGCCGCCCGCAGGGCCGTCCGGGCGTCGGGAGCGGCGCCGGTCGTGGTGATGACCTCCGTCACCGAGGCCCGGTCGTCCAGGACCTCCTTCAGCTGCGCGGCTGTCACGGCGTCCTCGACCACGTGCGCCAGCACCCGGCCGATGGCCTTCCACTTGCCCTCGCGCGCACCGAAGAACGGCAGCTGCGTCGAGCCGTAGTACTCGTGCAGCGCGACCAGGCGCCCGCCGACGACGACCGGCAGGACCGCGCCCTGCGCCGCCCCCGCCGCGGCCGCCGCGCGCCAGCGCTCGTAGGTGGGGACGACGGCGGTGGACTCCTCGTCCAGCACGGCCATCGTCTGGGCCGTGGCCCACCGGACCTGCTGCGCGTCCAGGGTGATGGTCGTGATCCCCGTCGCGCTCAGCGCCGCGCTCATCGGGCCCGCCTCGCCGCGCAGCGCGAAGGTGCCCTCGCCCAGGGGCAGCCACACCGCCCCGTAGGTCAGGCCCAGCGCCGACGTCAGGGTCGACACGGCCGTCCGGTGGGCCTCCAGCTCACCGCCCCGATGCCCGTCCAGCGCCGTCAGCACGGCCTCGAGGGCCTCCACGTCGCGCGGCATCGGCTGCTGGTCCGGGGTGCGCGGCGTCCGCGCCGCGCGGCGGGTGAACATGGTCGTCGGTCCTCCGCAGGGGTGGTCGCGAGGTGGTCGCGCACGCCGGGTCTCGACGCCGCGGCGTCCCTCCGATCGGCAGCCGGGCGCCGCGGCTGAAGCGGCGGCGGGCGCCGCGGCCGCGGCACGGGGGAGGGCCCCGCCCCGATCGCGGGCGCAGAAGTCCCGACCTTCTGTACCTACTGTTGTGTACAGTGCAGCCGTGGATGCGAGGCAGCGGCTGATCGAGACCACCCGCGAACTGCTGCACGAACGGGGGTACGTGGGCACGAGCCCGCGGGCCGTCCAGGAACGCGCGGGCGTGGGGCAGGGCAGCATGTACCACCACTTCGCGGGCAAGGCCGACCTGGCCCGCACCGCGCTGGAGCGCACGGCGGCCCTCGAGCGCGAGCGCGCGGAGGCCCTGCTGGGGGACGCCTCGGTGCCCCCCGCCGACCGGGTCGTGGCCTACCTGCGGCGCGAGCGGGACGCGCTGCGCGGCTGCCCGGTCGGCCGGCACACCCAGGACCCCGACGTGCTCGCCGACGACGGCCTGCGCTCGCCGGTGGAGCAGACGTTCGCGTGGCTGCGGCAGCGGATCGCCGGCCTCCTCGCGCAGGCGCAGCAGGAGGGGAGCCTGCGCGCGGAGGCGGATCCCGCGGCCGTCGCCGCGGCCGTGGCCGCCGTCGTGCAGGGCGGGTACGTCCTGGCGCGCGCGGCCGCCTCGCCGGAACCGGCCGCCGCCGCCGCCGACGGGGCGGTGGCGATGCTCGAGGCGCTGCGGACCCCGCCCCGCGCGCCGCACCGCGCCTAGGGGTCCCGTCCGAGGTCCGAGGAGGAGTCCAGTGCTCGTCGCGCAGTACGAGATCGGCCTGCCGGCCGACTACGACATGGGGATCGTCGAGGAGCGCGTCCGCACCCGCGGCCACGCGACCGACGGCTTCCCCGACCTGGGGCTCAAGGCGTACGCGGTGCGCCGGCGCGGGCGCCACGGCTCACCGGTCAACGCCTACGCGCCGTTCTACCTGTGGGAGCGCCCGGAGGGGCTGACCACCTTCCTCGCCGGGCCGTTCCGCGCGATCGTGCAGGACTTCGGCCGCCCGGTGGTGCGGCACTGGATCGGCGTCGGCCTCACCCGCGGTCCCGCGCGCGGTGCGCCGGTGCTGGCCGTGCGGCGCACCGGGACCGTGCCGCACGGCGCCGAGCCGGCCGTCCTGGACGCCGCCGCGCGGGCTCCGCGCGATCCGGCCCTGCTCGTCGAGGCCGTCGCCCTCGACCCCGCCCGCTGGGAGCTCGTCCGCTTCTCGGTCTTCGACGCCCCGCCCACCGGCGGGACGCCCGTCGACGACGCCGCCACGACCGTCTTCGAGGTGCTGCACGCCTCCGCGCCCCGGCTGGCCGCCCTGCCGGCCGGCGTCCTCTCGCGCCCTCTCTGTACCTACTAGTACGTCTGGAGAACCCCGTGACCGACCTCCTCGGCACCGAGCTGCAGCAGGCCGTCCTCGACCGCGCGGCGGGCCGGCAGCTGCTGACCCGGCTGCAGGACGAGCGCACCTACCGCGCGACCGTCCCCGCCCTCGACGACGTCGCACCCGGCTTCGCCGACTGGATCGTCACCTGCCTGTTCGGCGGCACCTACCAGCGCGGTGTCCTCGCGCTGCGCGAGCGGCAGGTCGCCACGCTGGCGGCGCTGGCAACCCTCGGCGCGGTCGACCCCCAGCTGGAGGGCCACGTGCGCACCGCGCTGCGCCTGGGCATGACCCGTCAGGAGGTCGCCGAGGTCCTCGTCCACCTCGCGCCCTACGTCGGGACCCCGCGCACCCTCGCGGCCCTGCGCAGCGCCCGCCGCGCCTTCGACGCCCTGGACGAGCAGCCGGACGAGCAGCCCGACGAGCAGCCGGACGAGCAGCGGTGAACCCCGCGCCGGCGCACCGCGTGCGCACCGTCCTCGGCGACGTCGACCCCGCCGCCCTCGGCCGCTGCGACGCCCACGACCACCTCTTCCTGGCCTCCCGGCTGCTGCCGGGCGAGGAGCTCGGCGACGAGGGGGCCGCCCGCGCCGAGCTCCTCGCCTGGGCGGGCGCCGGCGGCGGCTCGCTCGTGCAGTGGACGCCCCGCGGCCTGCGGCGCCGCGCCGACCGGCTGCCCGCGCTCTCGCGCGCCACGGGCGTCCACCTCGTCGCCGCCACCGGCCTGCACCAGCAGGTGCACCACGACCCGCGTCAGCTGCGCACCGACCTGCCGCACCTGGCGGACCGCTTCGTCGCCGACCTCACCACCGGCACCACCGGCGGCGGCGTGCGCGCCGGCCTCGTCAAGGTCGCCGCCGAGGGCCCGGCGCCCGACGCGGTGCTGCGCCACGTCCTGCGCGCGGCGGCGCAGGCCTGCGCGGCCACCGGCGCACCGGTGGCCGTGCACCTGGAGGCGGTGAGCGACCCGCGGCGCCTGCTCGACGAGCTCGGCGGGCACGGCGTCCCGCCCGGCCGGGTCCTGTTCGGGCACCCGGCGAGGCCGGCCGACCCGGCCGCCGTCCCCGCGGTCGTCGCGGCCGGCGCGTCGGTCGTGCTGGACGCCGCCCGCCCCGGGCGGCCGGGTGCGCGCACCTGGGCCCTGCTGCGCCGCCTCCTCGACGCCGGCCACGCCGACCGCCTCCTGGTCGGCGCCGACACGACGACCGCGAGCGCCCGGCGCGACGGCTCCGCCGCGCAGGCGCTCCAGCGCTTCCACGACCGGCTGGTCCGCGAGCACGGTGCCCGCACGGCCGAGGCCGTCCTCACCCGCAACCCGGCCCGGGCCCTCGCCGCCGCCTGGGCGCCCTGAGCCCGCCGCCCGGCCGCGCCCACCCCGCCCGGCGCGCGGGCCGGGCGTGCCCGCGTCAGTCCCCGTCGCCCAGCACGAACGGGTGCACCGCGTCCGCCCCCGCCCGCCGCAGCTGGCGCGCCGCGACGGCCAGCGTCCACCCGCTGCGGGTGCGGTCGTCGACCAGCAGCACCCGCCGGCCCGCCACGGGGGCGTCCTCGGGCAGCTCGAAGCGGCGGGCGACCTGGGCCAGGCGGTGCGCGGAGTTGACGTCGCTGCGGGTGGGGCCGTCCTCCAGGAGGCGGAAGGTCGCCAGCAGCGGCAGGTCGGTGTAGCGGGCCAGGCCCTCGGCGAGGTGGGCGACCAGCCGCGGGCGCGAGGCCGAGCACATCGCCACCACGCCGTCCAGGCCCAGCTCGCGCGCCCAGTCGTCGAGGACCGCCGCGGCCGCGTGCCGCAGCGGCACCGGCGTCTCGCCGTCGGTCGCGCCGGGGGCGAACAGCTCCCGGACGGCGTTGCCCCAGCCGAGGTCGGTGGTGCGGGCCACCGCGCGGCCGGTGCCGGGCTGCTCGGCGGGGGCGATGCGCCCGGAGACCGGGACCCCCAGCGCCTTCACCCCGGCCGGCCACACCTTCTTCGGCTCCAGCGGCACGCCGGGGCGGTCCAGGTCGGCCCCGGCGGCGCTGACGGCGGACTCGTCGACCTCGCGGGGCACCTCGAAGCCGCCGCAGCCGTCGCAGCGCCCGCACGGCGCGGCCTCGGGGTCGTCGAGGGCGCGGCGCAGGAACTCCAGCCGGCAGCCCGTCGTCGCGACGTAGTCGAGCATCGCCTGCTGCTCGACCTCGCGGGCCTGGGCGACGCGCGCGTAGCGCTCGCCGTCGTAGGCCCACTCCCGCCCGGTGGACAGCCACCCGCCGCGCATCCGGCGCACCGCGCCGTCGACGTCGAGGACCTTGAGCATCGTCTCCAGCCGGTTGCGCCGCAGCGCCACCCGCGCCTCCAGCGCCGGGGTCGACAGCGGCTCACCGGCCTCGGCGAGCGCGTCCAGCGCCCGGCGCACGTCCTGCTCCTCGGGGAAGCCCAGGGAGGCGAAGTAGCGCCAGATGTCGCGGTCCTCCGCACCCGGCAGCAGGACCACCTGCGCGTCGTCGATGCCGCGCCCGGCGCGCCCGACCTGCTGGTAGTAGGCGATGGGGGAGGAGGGTGCGCCCAGGTGCACGACGAACCCCAGGTCGGGCTTGTCGAAGCCCATCCCCAGCGCGCTCGTGGCGACCAGCACCTTGATCCGGTCGTTGACGAGGTCGTCCTCGGCCTGCAGGCGCTCGCCCGGGTCGGTCTGCCCCGTGTACGGCACCGCCTCGATGCCGTGCGCGCGCAGGTGCGCGGCGACGTCGGCGGCCGCCGAGACCGTCAGCACGTAGACGATCCCCGAGCCCGGCAGCCCCGGCAGGTGCTGCACCAGCCACGCCAGCCGGTGCGCGTGCGAGGGCAGGCGCACCACGCCCAGCCGCAGCGAGCTGCGGTCCAGCGACCCCCGCAGCACCAGGACGTCCTCCAGCGTGCGGGTGCCGGTCACCGACAGCTGCTCGGCGACGTCGGCGGTCACCCGCGCGTTCGCCGTCGCCGTCGTCGCCAGCACCGGGATGCCGTCGGGCAGGTCGGCCAGCAGCGTGCGGATGCGGCGGTAGTCCGGGCGGAAGTCGTGGCCCCAGTCGGAGACGCAGTGCGCCTCGTCCACCACCAGCAGCCCCGTCGTCGCCGCCAGCGGCGGCAGCACCTCGTCGCGGAAGCCCGGGTTGTTCAGCCGCTCCGGGGAGACCAGCAGCACGTCGACGGCACCCGCGCGGACCTCGTCGAAGACCTGCCCCCACTCCTCGGCGTTGGTGGAGTTCACCGTCACCGCGCGCACCCCCGCGCGCTCGGCCGCGGCGATCTGGTTGCGCATCAGCGCCAGCAGCGGGGAGACGATGACCGTCGGCCCGGCGCCGCGGGCGCGCAGCAGGGCGGTGGCCACGAAGTACACCGCCGACTTGCCCCAGCCGGTGCGCTGGACGACCAGCGCCCGCCGGCGGTGCGCCACCAGCGCCTCGATCGCCGTCCACTGGTCCTCGCGCAGCCGGGCGGCCGGGTCGCCCACGAGGCGGCGCAGGACCTCCTCGGCCTCCGCGCGCAGCGCGGCCGGGTCGAGGTCGGGGGCTGCGGGGGCGCTGCTGGGGGTGGGCACGGGGGAATGCTGCCACCGCCCCACGACACGGCCCCACGACACGGCCCCGCGGCACGGCCCCCGCACGGCACCCGCGCCACCCCGTCCAGCGGTACCCGGTACCGGCCCGGGGCGAGCGGGAGCGCGCAGCGGTGCTTGACTGCGGTGGTGCGCTACGTCGTCATCGGGGCAGGGGCCATCGGCGGGACGATCGGCGGCCGCCTGGCCCAGCACGGCCACGAGGTCGTCCTCGTCGCCCGCGGCGCGCACGCGGACCGCCTGCGCGCGCAGGGCCTGCAGCTGCTCACCCCCGCCGGGCCGGTGGAGGTGCACGCCCCCGTGGCCAGCTCCCCGGCCGAGGTGGAGCTGACCGCCGACGACGTCCTCGTCCTCGCGGTGAAGGTGCAGGACGCGGCCGGGCTGCTCGCCGACTGGGCCGCCGCACCCGTCGACGGGCCCGGCGGCCCCACCGCCGGGCGGGTGCTGCCGGTGGTGTGCGCGCAGAACGGCGTCGAGGGCGAGCGGCTCGCGCTGCGCTGGTTCCGCCGGGTCGTGGGCGCGTGCGTGTACCTGCCGGCCAGCCACCTCGAGCCCGGGGTCGTGGTCTCCGAGGGCGCCCCGGTCTCCGGCGGCCTGGTCCTGGGCCGCTACCCCGCCGGCCGCGACGAGGTCGTCGGGCGCATCGCCGCCGACCTGGCCGGCGCCGGCTTCGCCACCGCCGTCAGCGACGACGTCATGGCCGCCAAGCGCGGCAAGCTGCTGGACAACACCGGCAACGCCGTCGACGCGGTGTGCCGCCCCGGCGCGGGCTGCGAGGAGCTGCGCGAGGCCGCGCGCGCCGAGGGGGCCGCCGTGCTCGCCGCGGCCGGCACCCCGGCGCTGGACCGCGCGCTGGCGCTGCCGCGCCTGGCCGAGCTGGGCTTCCGCACCGCCGAGGTCGCCGGCAGCGGCCGGCCGGGCTCCTCCAGCTGGCAGAGCCTGCACCGCGGGGGGTCGGTGGAGACCGACTGGCTCAACGGCGAGGTCGTGCGCCTGGGGCGCGAGCAGGGCCTGGCCACCCCCGTCAACGAGGCGCTGCAGGCGCTGGCGGACCGCTCGGTGCGCGAGGGCCTCGGTCCCCGCGCCTTCGGCGCCGAGGACGTGCTGGCGCTCGCGGACCGGCTGACCGCTCCCACCACCGGCCTGGGAGGCTGACCCCATGCGTGTCGACCACGTCGGCTTCGCCGCCGGCCCCGAGGGTCTGCAGGAGACCGCCCGGAGCCTGGCGGCCCGCCTGGGGGTGCGCGTCGTCGACGGCGGCCCGCACCCGCGCTTCGGCACCCGCAACGTCGTGCTGCCGCTGTCGGACGGCTGCTACGTCGAGGTCGTCGAGGTGCTCGACCACCCCGTCGCCGACAAGGCGCTGTTCGGGCGCGCCGTGCGCGAGCGCAGCGAGGCCGGCGGCGGCTGGTTCGCGTGGGCGGTCGTCGTCGACGACCTCGCCGGTCACGCGGCGCGGCTGGGGGAGAAGGCCGAGGAGGGGGCGCGCCGCCGCCCCGACGGCGTCGAGCTGCGCTGGCGGCAGATCGGCGCACCCGCCCTGCGCACCGACCCGCAGCTGCCGCTGCTCATCGAGTGGGACGGCCCGGCCACCCAGCACCCCTCCGCGATCGCGCTGGCCGGCGGCACCCGGCTGGCCGGGCTCACCATCGCCGGCGACCGCGAGCACGTGCGCAGCTGGCTGGGGCTGCCCCCGGACTTCTCGGTGGACCGGCTGGAGTTCACCTGGCTCGAGGTCGTCGGCGACCGCCGCGGCACGGGGCTGCGGACGGTGACGTTCCAGACGCCCCGCGGGACCGTGGAGATCTGACGGACGTGGACTGGCTCCCCGACTGGGCGCCGTCGGTGACGGCGTCCGCGCTGGCGCTGCTCGTCGTCGACCTCGTCGTGCGCCTCACGGCGATCGCGGTGGTCCCCGTCAACCGGCGGCCCAGCTCGGCGCTGGCCTGGCTGCTGGCCATCTTCTTCATCCCCTACGTGGGCGTGCTGGCGTTCCTGCTCATCGGCAACCCCAAGCTGCCGCGCTCGCGGCGGCGCAAGCAGCGCGAGATCAACCAGCTCATCGTGGACACGACCAAGGGCATGGACCTGGTCTCCACCGACCACCCCTGGCCGCCGTGGCTGACCGGGGTCGTCGAGCTCAACCGCAACCTGGGCGCCATGCCGCTGGTCGGCGGGAACTCCGCGCAGCTCGTCGGCGAGTACGACGAGGCGATCCGGGCGATGGCGCGCTCCATCGACGCCGCGCGCGAGTACGTCCACGTCGAGTTCTACATCATGACCAAGGACGCCACGAGCGAGCCGTTCTTCACCGCCCTGCAGCGGGCCGTGCAGCGCGGGGTGAAGGTGCGGCTGCTGCTGGACCACATCGGCTCGCTGCGCTACCCCGGCTACCGGCGCACCATCCGCTTCCTGCGCGACGTCGGCGTCGAGTGGCACCCCATGCTGCCCGTGCAGCTGCACCGGCTGAAGTACCAGCGCCCGGACCTGCGCAACCACCGCAAGCTGCTCGTCGTCGACGGCGAGGTGGGCTGGGTCGGCTCGCAGAACGTCCTCGACCGCAGCTACAACAAGCGCGGCAACAAGCGCCGCGGGCTGCAGTGGCAGGATCTCATGGTGCGCCTGGAGGGGCCGATCGTCTCCGGTGTCGAGGCCCTGTTCATCACCGACTGGTACTCCGAGACCGACGAGCTGCTGACGGCCGAGCGCCCGGAGCTCACCCCCCTCGACCCGCCCGGCCGGCTGGAGTGCCAGATCGTGCCCAGCGGTCCCGGATTCGACGGGGAGAACAACCTCAAGCTGTTCAACGCGCTGCTGTACTCCGCGCAGCGGCGCATCTCCATCACCAGCCCCTACTTCGTGCCCGACGAGTCGATGCTGTCGGCCATCACGACGGCCGCCGAGCGGGGCGTCGACGTGGAGCTGTTCGTCTCCGAGCTGGGCGACCAGGCCCTGGTGCACTACGCCGAGTGCTCCTACTACGAGAACCTGCTGCGCGCCGGGGTGCGCATCCACCGCTACCCGGCGCCGTACGTGCTGCACGCCAAGCACATGACCGTCGACGAGGAGGTCGCCGTCATCGGCTCCTCCAACATGGACATGCGCTCCTTCCTGCTCGACCTGGAGCTGACGCTCATGGTGTGCGGCAAGGAGTTCTCCGACGACCTGCGCCGCGTCGAGGACGACTACCGCGCCAGGTGCACCGAGCTCACCCTCGAGCAGTGGCTGGCCCGCTCGCGCGGGGCGGTCATCAAGGAGAACCTCGCCCGGCTGACGTCGGCGCTGCAGTAGCGACCGCTCGGGGGCGACCGCTCGGGGCGACGCTCAGGGCAGCCACGTCGAGGGGTCGACGCGCCCCTCGTAGACGTCGTCGGCCAGCGCCCCCAGCAGCATCCCCAGCTGCTCGGCGTCCAGCGTCGAGGCCAGGCTGAACGTCCCGTCGGCGCGGACGCTCAGCCGCACCACCTCCTGGCCCGACCGCTCCTGCTCCCCGTTCACCCCAGCTCCTCGTCCACCCAGCACCAGCGCCAGGCCTCACCCGGTTCCGCGCTGACGAGCACCGGGTGCGCGCTCTCGCCGAAGTGGCGGCGCGCGTGCCGGCGCTCGGAGGAGTCGCAGCAGCCGGTGTACCCGCACTGCAGGCAGGTGCGCAGGTGCACCCACGTCGACCCCTCCCGCCGGCAGTCGGCGCACTCGTCGGCGACCGCGACGTCGGCCCGGGTGCCCGCGGTGCGCAGGTGCGCGCAGCCGTCGGTGGCGGCGATGGCCAGCGCGCGGTCGTCCGCCAGCGGGTCGAGGTCGTCGAGGCGGTCGATGAGCGTCTCCTCGAAGTCGACGTCGGCGAGCGCCTGGCGCAGCACGTCCGGTTCCGCGCTGCCGCGGTCGCGGGCCTGCACGACGACGGCGCGCTCGGCGGCCAGCATCTCCACCCGCAGCTGCGCGTACAGCGCCGAGGGCGTCATCCGGTCCGACAGCGGCCGCCCGAGCCGCTCCCAGGCCGCGTGCGAGCGGGCCCTGGCGCGGGCGCGCAGCATGGCGACCAGGTGCTCCGGCTCCTCGCCCGTGAGCAGCTCGTCGAGGCGGCGCAGCCCCGCGGCCGTCGCGGCGTCGCCCAGGGCGGCGGCCTGCAGGGCGTCCTCGGCGGGGTCGGGGGCGGGCAGGCCGACGCGGCGCACCAGCCACGGCAGGCTCAGCCCCTGCACCAGCAGGGTGCCCACGACGACCGTGAACGCGGCCAGCAGCAGCACCTCGCGCCCCGGCACGTCCTCGGGCACCAGCTGCGCGGCGGCCAGCGTGACGACACCGCGCATCCCGGCCCACGACACCAGCAGCGACACCCCGTCCGGCCACTGCAGGTGCCGCAGCCGCGGCACCGCCCGCAGCAGGTTCGCCACGGCGAAGACGAAGACGAACCGCGCGGCGATCGTGGCCACCAGCACGCCCAGGCAGACGACCAGGATCCGGCCGCCGTCGAACCCGCCGTCGGCGGCGTCGCCGAGCAGCTGCGGCAGCTGCAACCCGATGAGCACGAACACCGCGTTCTCCAGCAGGAACGCCACCGTGCGCCAGTTCACGGCCTCCGTCACCCGGGAGGCGGCCGTCTGCACGCGCGGGGACAGGTGCGCCGTGGCCAGCCCGGTGACGACGACGGCCAGCACCCCGGAGGCGTGCAGCTCCTCCGCCGGCAGGAACGCCAGGTAGGGGGCGGTGAACGACACGGCCGTGTCGAGCACGGGGTTGCGGATGCGGGTGCGGACCACCGCCAGCGCCGCGGCCACCGCGCCGCCCACGACGAGGGCCCCGACGACGGCCACCACGAACTCCCCGGCGATGTGCACCGGCGACAGCGCCGTCGTCAGCGCCGACGTCGCCACCGACAGCGCGATGAGGGCGGAGGCGTCGTTGAGCAGGCTCTCCTCCTCCAGCAGCGTCGCCACCCGCCGGGGCAGGCCGAGCCGCCGGCCGATCGCGGTCGCGGCGACCGCGTCCGGCGGGGCGACGACCGCCCCGAGCGCCATGCACGCCGCCAGCGCGACCCCCGGCAGCAGCAGCGAGGTCGTCCAGCCCACGACGAGCGTGGTGAACACCACCAGCACCACCGACAGCAGCACCGTGGCCAGCTTGTTGCGGGTGAAGTCCACCAGCGAGGTGCGCGCCGTCGTCGCGTACAGCAGCGGCGGCAGCAGGCCGAACAGGACGAGGTCGGGTTCCAGCCCCACCTCCGGCACCCCGGGGACCAGGGAGGCGACGGCCCCCACGACGACGAGGACCAGGGGGGTGGGCCAGCCGAACCGGTCGCACGCGGCAGCGACCGCGCACACCCCGGTGGTCAGCGCCACGAGAGCGATCGCGACCTCCACGCGCGGAGCATAAGCGGGCCCGGGCCGGGAGCGGACGGCTTCAGCGCAGCGGCACCAGCCCCAGGTCGCCGCTGCCGCCGACCTCCAGCACCGCCAGCGCCTCCACCCGCCCGCTCAGCGGCAGCGCGGCCCGGACCACCTCGACGGCGGCCGCCACCGACCCCGGGCGCAGCCGGCGGGCCAGCGTGCAGTGCGGGCGCCAGCGGCCGGGCGCCGCGTTCGGGAACGCGTTGACCAGCCCGGCGCCGGCCAGCGCCGCCAGCACGTCCGCGTGCCAGGCGAGCAGCGGTGGCGCGCTCGTGCCCGCCCACAGCACGGCGCCGCGGCGGAAGGTGCCGGCCTCGTCCAGCTGCAGCGCGGTCCCCGCCAGGTCCGCCGCGGCGGCGCGCACGGCGGCCAGGACCTGCTCGGGCGGCAGGTCGCTGCCCGCCAGCGTCAGGTGCGGGCGGTGCCGCGGCGGCGGGACCCGCACCCCGGCGCCGCGCAGCCGACCGGCCACCTCCGCGAGCGAGGCGTCCAGGTCCGCGCCGAAGGCCGCGCACACGACGCGGGTCACGGCCCGCTCCTCAGGGCACCAGGACGGTGATGCCGGCGGTGCCCGCGGCCGCGACCTCCGCGAGCGCCCGCGGGCCCGCCTCCAGCGGCAGCTCGCGGGTGACGAGCTCGGCCAGCGGGAAGCGCCCGGCGCCCACGAGGTCCAGCAGCCGCGGGTAGTCGTGCGCGGCCATGCCGTGGCTGCCGAGCAGCTGCAGCTCCCCGGCGATGACGAGGTCCATCGGCACCAGCGGCCGGCCGGCCGCGGCGGGCAGCAGGCCGACCTGCACGTGGCGCCCGCGCCGGCGCAGGCAGCGCACGGAGGCCTCGCAGGTCGCGGGCAGGCCGACGGCGTCGATCGAGACGTGCGCCCCGCCGCCGGTCAGCTCGCGCACGGCGCCCACCGCGTCCTCGGGCCCGACCGCCTGCCGGGCGCCGAAGCGCACGGCGAGCTCGCGGGCGGCCGGGGAGGGGTCGACGGCGACGACGCGCGCCCCGGCGGCCGCGGCGACGGCGACGGCGGACAGCCCGACCCCGCCGGCGCCGTGGACGGCGACGTGCTCACCGGGTCGCACCCGGGCGACGTCGGTGACGGCGCGGAACGCGGTGGCCACCCGGCAGCCGAGCGCGGCGGCGCTGGACGCGGTGAACCCCTCGGGCAGCCGCACGAGGTTGACGTCGGCGTGGTCGAGGGCGACGAGCTCGGCGAAGGAGCCCCAGCCGGTGAACCCCGGCTGGGTCTGCGCGCGGCACACCTGCTGCGCACCGGCCGCGCACTCCGGGCAGGTGCCGCAGGCGGTGACGAACGGCGTCGTCACGCGGTCACCGGCCCGCCAGCCCCGCACGTCGGCGCCGACCGCGACGACGGTGCCGGCCAGCTCGTGCCCGGGCACGTGCGGCAGCCGCACGTCCTCGTCGTGGCCCTGCCAGGCGTGCCAGTCGCTGCGGCACACCCCGCTCGCCTCGACGGCGACGACGACCCCGTGCGGTGCGGGCGCGGGGTCGGCGACCTGCGCCAGCCGCGGGGGTTCGCCGAACCCCTCGACGAGGACGGCGCGCACGTCAGCTCCCGGCGGGCGGGGCCCCGCCCGGGACCTCGCCCGGGACCTCGCCCGGGGCGCCGAGCACGTCGACGAGGGCGGCGGCGTCACCGGTGTAGTCGCCGGGGGTGAGCAGCGACAGGCGTGCGGCCTCGCCGTCGGGCAGGCCCAGGCCGGCGACGAACTCGCGCAGCCCCGCCTGGTCGACCCGGCGCCCGCGGGTGAGCTCCTTGAGCCGCTCGTAGGGCTCGGGCAGCCCGTGCACGCGCATCACCGACTGCACGGCCTCGCCGAGGACCTCCCAGTTGGCGTCGAGGTCGGCGGCCAGCGCCGCCGGGACGGCGTCGAGCCCGGCGAGCCCGCGGCGGGCGTTCTCGATCGCCAGCAGCGAGTGGCCGAAGGCGACCCCGATGTTGCGCTGCATGGAGGAGTCGGTGAGGTCGCGCTGCAGCCGCGAGGTCGTCAGCGTCTCCTCCAGCACGCGAAACAACCCGCCGGAGACCTCCAGGTTCGCCTCGGCGTTCTCGAAGCGGATCGGGTTCACCTTGTGCGGCATCGTCGAGGAGCCGACGGTGCCCTGGCCGCGGACCTGGGCGAAGTAGCCCATCGAGATGTACGTCCACACGTCGGTGCAGAGGTTGTGCAGCACGCGGCCGAAGCGGGCGACGTCGGCGTACAGCTCCGCCTGCCAGTCGTGCGGCTCGATCTGGGTGGTCAGCGGGTTCCAGGTCAGCCCCAGCGAGGTGACGAACTCCCGCGAGACCGCCGGCCAGTCGGTGGCCGGCACGGCCGTGCGGTGCGCGGCGTAGGTGCCGGTGGCGCCGTTGAACTTGCCGAGGAACTCCGCGCGCCCCACCCGCGCCAGCTGCCGGCGCAGCCGGTGCGCGAGGACGGCGAGCTCCTTGCCCAGCGTGGTGGGCGTGGCGGGCTGGCCGTGGGTGCGCGCCAGCATCGGCAGCGCGCGCAGCTCCTGCGCCATCCGCACGACGTCGTCGGTGAGGGCGGTCGCGGCCGGCAGCCACACCCGCTGCACGGCGTCGCGGACCATGAGCGCGTAGGAGAGGTTGTTGATGTCCTCGCTGGTGCAGAACAGGTGGGTCAGCTCGGCGACGTCGGCCAGCGACGTCCCCTCCAGCCGGCGCTTGATCCAGTACTCCACGGCCTTGACGTCGTGGATGGTGACGCGCTCGATCTCGGCCAGCTCGGCCACGGCCGCGGCGTCGAAGCGCAGCGGCAGCTCGCGCAGGAACGCGACCTCCGCGTCGGTGAGGCGGCGCACGCCGGGCACCACGTCGCGGGTGCCCAGGTGCACCAGCCACTCGACCTCGACGTGCACGCGGCGGCGGTTCAGCGCCGCCTCGGACAGGTGCTCGGCCAGCGGTGCGACGGAGCGGCGGTAGCGGCCGTCGAGGGGGCCGAGCGCGGGCTCGCCCAGGCTGGCGGGCGCGAGGTCGACGGGGGCAGCGGTCTGGACGGCCGGGTCGGTCACGTGCCTCATGCTCCCACGGGGCCGACCCGGCCCGGACGCCTCAGGCCTCCTCGACCGAGGACTCCTTGTGCGCGGCCTCCTTGCCGGACTTGTCGCTCTCGACGATCACCTGCGGGTCGTCCTCCGACGCCTTGCGGTGCTGGCCGTACAGCTCGAAGTCCTCGGTCTTCTTCTCCGTGACCTTCCCCTCGGTCTCGCCCTGGGAGGTGTTCCAGCTGACGTGGTCGCCCTTCTTCACCATGGCTCCCACGCTGCCCCGGCCCGCCGTGCCGCGCACCTCAGGGCAGCGGCGTGCGGCGCAGCACGGCCTCGCCGGCGCGGGCGGGGTCCAGGGGGACCGGCGAGCGCAGCACCCCCGGCCCCCGGGCGACCCTGCCGTCGGTCAGCGGGGTGCAGCGCAGCCCGCCGCGCCCGCGCATGGCCCGGTGCGCGCCCTGCGCGACGACGCGGTCCATCCACGCGCACGGGTTCGCCGGGCGCCCGCCGTGGAAGAGCACCGCACCGGCGGCGGTGACCAGCTCGAAGTCGACGCCGCGCAGCGGGTCCAGCTCGACGCCGCGCACGACGAGGTTGCGCCGCGCCAGCAGCGGGTCGGGCGGCTGCGGCAGGGCGAGGTCGGCCGCGACGCCCTCCCACGCCTCGATCGCCAGGAACGTCACCGCCGCGTCCATGTGGGCGGCCTTGCCGAAGAACCGGTCCCCGCGGATGCCCTTGCCGGCGACCACCTCGACCTCGTCGCGGTCCTCGGTGGGCACGTCGGCGGCGCCGTCGCGGGGCCGGCCGAAGTAGGCGTGCCCGGGCGAGACGAGCAGGTGCAGCACCTGCACCGCGTAGGCGTGCGGGCGCTCCGCCCCGCCCGCGTCCGCGCTCACAGCGCCAGCGCCCGCTCGGCCGCGCGCACGGCCTGCTCGCCGTAGCCGCCGCCGAAGAGGACGGCGTGCACGAGCAGCGGGTGCAGCTGGTGCAGCGGCACCCGCTGCCGCCACCCGTCCGCGGTGCCGGCCGCCTCCGCGTACGCGGCCAGCGCGCGCTCCAGGTGCGGCAGGCCGAACAGCGCCAGCATCGCCAGGTCGGTCTCCGGGTGCCCGCCGTGCGCGGCGGGGTCGACGAGCACCGCCCCGTGCGCCGACCACAGCACGTTGCCCGACCACAGGTCCCCGTGCAGCCGGGCGGGCCGCTGCCCGCCGGCGACCAGGGCGGGGTCGCCGGCCAGCAGGCGCTCGCACACCCGCTCCACGAGCGCCGCGCCCGCCGCGTCGACGGTCCCGGCCTCCCGCGCGCGCCGCAGGTAGGGCCGCAGCCGGTGCTCGGCGTAGAAGACGCCCCACGGCAGCGGCTCGCGCGGGGCGGGCAGCGGCAGCGCGGCGATCCAGGTGTCGCCCTCCACCCCCGGCGGCGGGGCGCCGAAGCGCTCCGCGCCCGCGGCGTGGGTGGTGGCCAGGTCGCGGCCGAAGGCCTCGGCGTGCGCCGCGGAGGGGCGCACCTGCTCGACGCGGTCGAGCACCAGGGCGTCGGGCTGCACCTCGCGCACCCGGCAGACGGCGACCCCGCCGGCCTGCGCCAGCCACGCCAGCCCGGCGGCCTCGGCGCGCAGGGCGGCGGGCGGGGCGGCGCCGCGCGGCTTGCGGAAGGCGCCGGGGTCGCCGGGGGCGGTGGAGGGGGGCGGGTGGGGCGGCACGCGGACCATCGTCGCCGCGGTGCGCACACCCGGCGCACCGGGCCGCGCCCTCCACACCCGCCACCGGTGCCCGGCCGCGGCGGCCGCGTGCGCGCCTACGGTCCGCGAGCAGGTTCAGCGGACGGAGGGACGGGCGTGGTGGACGTGACGGGAGCGGGTCCCGCGGCGGCGGACCTCGCGCGGGCGCAGGTGGACGCCCTGGCGCGCAGGGTGGCCCGGGCGGCGGAGGACGTGCGCGCGGTGCGGCGGGGGATCGCGGGCGCCGGTGCGGTCGACTGGCAGGGACCGAGCGCGGTGCGCTTCCGCGGCGGGCTGGCGGCGGTGGAGCGGTCGGTCGCCGCGCTCGCCGACGGCTGCGAGGAGGCCGCGGCCCGGCTGCGGGCGCACGCGCACGCCCTGGAGGCGCTCCCGCCCGCCCCGGTGCCCGCGTGAGCGGGCAGCTGACCGTCCTCACCGGGCCGGTCGCCGCCGACCCGGACGCCCTCGACGCGGCCGCCGCGCAGCTGACCGGGGCCGCCGCGCGGCTGGCGGCGGTGGCCGCCGAGGTCGCCGCCGCCGGCGCGGACCCGGTGCTGCTGCTCAGCGCCCCGCTCGCCCCGGCCACCTCGGCGCCGGCGCTCGCGGGGCTGGCCGAGGTGCTGCTGGGCGCCGGCGGACCGGCCGCCACGGCCGCGCAGCTGCTCGCCCTCGCCGCCCGGGTGGAGGTGGCGGCGCTGCGCTACCGCGTCGGCGACGAGGTCGCGAACGCGGTGGTGCAGCTCGCCCGCCGCGCCGTCGCCCAGGCCGTCGTGGAGGCCGCTCCGCAGCTGGCCCTCGCCGCGGGCGCCGTCCTGGCCGCCGACGGCGCCTACCGCCTGCAGGAGGCGACGGTGCGGGTGCTGGCGCGCGCCGCGGAGATGTCCACGCAGCCCGGCGGCGTGGACCTGCACGCGCTGGAGGCCGCCGCGCACGCGGAGCTCTCCCGGGTCGACGACCGCGTCGCCGGGGACCTCGCCGGCGCGGGGCGCTTCCTGGCGGCCCACCCCGGGCTCGTGCAGGAGGTCGTGGCCACCACCCCGCACCTGCTGGACGCCGCCGCGGTGCGCCACCCCGAGCTGGCGGCGGGGCTGGGGGTGCTGGCCCCCGGTGCGCTGCGCGCGGCCGCCCCGGGCGGCTCCGGGGTCGCCGGGGTCGCGACGGCGCTCACCGCGCTGGGCGCGGTGGGGCCGCTGCTGCGGGAGACCGCCGTCGAGGTGCGCCCGGTGCAGCGGCCGCGGGCGCTGCCCCGCCGCCCGCCGGCCGGGATCGCCGAGGTCCTGGACGGGGTGGCGCACCAGTCCACCGGCTACGAGGCCGGCGACGGTTCGGTGGGGGACCGGCTGGCCCCCGCCGGCACGCCCGAGCCGGGCGGGGTGCGGCTGGAGCGGGTGACGCAGGCCGACGGCGCGGTCGCCTGGGTCGTCGAGGTCCCCGGCACGCAGTCCTGGACGCCGCTGCCCGCACCGGGCGGCACGCCCATGGACCTGACGACCAACCTGCGCGCGGTCGCCGGGCAGCCCACGGCCACGGCCGCCGCCGTCGTGGCGGCGATGCGGCAGGCCGGTGTGGCGGCGGGCGAGCCCGTCCTGCTCGCCGGGCACAGCCAGGGCGGGCTGACCGTCGCGGCGCTGGCGGCCGACCCGGCGGTCACGGCGGAGTTCACCGTCACCCACGTCGTCACGGCCGGCGCGCCGGTGGACGGCATCGCGGTGGGGGAGGGGGTGCGGGTGCTGAGCCTGGAGCACACCGGTGACGTGGTGCCCGCCCTCGACGGCCGGCAGGCGCAGGGCTCGGCCTCGCGCACCCTCGTGCTGCGCGACGCCGGCGGCGACCCGGGCGACCCGCTGGCCGACCACGGCTGGAGCGCCTACCTGCGCACGGCGCAGCTCGCCGACGCCGCCGACGACCCGGCGCTGGTGGCCTTCCGCGACTCCGGGCGCGCCTTCTTCGACGCGCCCGGGGCCGTGGTGGAGGCGTTCGACTACCGGGCGGTGCGGGTCTCGTGACCGGCGGCCGCGGTGGCGCGCAGGACGGGGCCCCAGCGCTGCGCGTAGGCGGCCAGGGCCGGCGTCGCCCCGCCCCCGGCCTCCACCTGCCGGTCGAGCAGGTACAGCCCCGGCGCCGGGCAGGCGGCGCCCAGCTCGGCCAGCACGGGCTTCAGCAGCAGCTCCGGCGCCAGCGCGTGGGCCGGCCCGGCGCCCAGCATCAGCGGCACCGCGACCACCCCGCGCATCCCCTCCCCGCCGGCGAACTGGTCCAGGAAGAGCTTCAGCAGCCCGGTGTAGGTGGCCTTGAAGGTGGGGCTGGCCACGACGAGCAGGTCGGCGGAGGCCACGTCGGCCACGGCCCGCTGCACGCCCGCGTCGCCCCAGCCGAGCAGCCCGGGGCCCAGCGCCACCACGTCCAGCACGAGGTCGGGTTCCCGGTCCGGGCTCCCGGACAGCAGGCGCGCCGCGGTGGTGGCGGCGGCCAGGGTGCGCGAGGCCGGCTTGGGGTTGCCGACCACGACGGCGGTGCGCAGCGGCTGCGCGGGCGGCTGCGTCGGTGCGGTCATCAGCCCTGCGCCTGCGCGGCGGGCCGGGGGGTGAGGGTGCGGAAGCCGGAGGAGTGCCAGACCAGCGGCTCGGTGTCGGGGGCGCCGCCCATGGCGTGCACCTGCAGCAGCACGACGTCGTGGTCGCCGGCGGGGACCTGCGAGTGGATGGAGCACTCCAGCCAGACGGGGGCGCCGTGCACGAAGTGCGCGCCGGAGGCCGTGGTCGTCGTCTCGATGCCCGCGAAGCGGTCGGCGGCCTTGGAGGCCAGCTGGCGGGCGGCCGCGTCGTGGGCCTCGCCGAGCACCGAGACCCCGAGCAGGGCGCCCTCGCGCTCCAGGGCGGCCCGCAGCCTCGGCCAGCTGGTGGAGGTGTGCTGCACGGCGAACAGCACCAGCGGCGGGTCCAGGGAGATGCCGACCTGGAAGGAGGAGGCGACGAGCACGACGGGCTCGCGGCGGACCTGCCCGTCCGGGCCCCGCTCGCCGTCGACGACGGCCGAGATCGCCGCGACGCCGGAGGGGAAGAGCGCGAAGGTGCTCCGCAGCGCCAGCGGGTCGTCCGCGAAGGCGACGAGGTCGAGCGGGGCCGTTGCGGCGGGGACGTCGGACACGGGCGGTACCTCCGGGCGGGGCGGACGGGACGGGACCAGAGTCAACCGCATCGCCCCGGTCGGCGTCCGTACCCTGGCGGGCATGACGACGGCCTCCGAGCTCCCCCTCCCGCCGCGGCTGCGGGCCAACCTGGCCCGGGTGCCCGCCTACGTGGCGGGCAGGCCCGCCGTGGCGCGCGAGGGGCTGGAGGTCTTCAAGCTGTCCTCCAACGAGAACCCGCACCCGCCGCTGCCGAGCGTGCTGACGGCGATCGCGCGGGCCGCGGCCTCCGTCAACAGGTACCCGGACCCCGCCGCCACGGCGATGCTGGCGGCGGTCGCCGGGCGCTGGGGCGTGCAGGTCGACCAGCTCGCCGCGGCGACGGGCAGCGTGCGGCTGCTGGCGCAGCTGTCGGAGATCACCTGCGCGCCCGGCGACGAGGTCGTCTACGCCTGGCGCTCCTTCGAGGCCTACCCGATCACGGCCGCGATCAGCGACGCCGTGCCCGTCGAGGTGCCGCTGACCGACGAGGCGCGCCACGACCTGCCGGCGATGGCCGCCGCCGTCGGCGAGCGCACCCGCCTGGTGGTGCTGTGCTCGCCGAACAACCCCACGGGCCCGGCGATCCGGCGCGCGGAGCTGGAGGACTTCCTGGCCCGGGTGCCCGCCCACGTGCTCGTCGTCCTCGACGAGGCGTACCACGAGTTCGTCGACGACCCCGAGGTGCCCGACGGGATCGACGTCGCGCGCGCCCACCCCAACGTCGTGGTGTTGCGCACCTTCTCCAAGGCCTACGGCCTGGCGGGCCTGCGGGTCGGGGTCGCGGTGGCCCACCCCGAGGTCGCCTCGGCCCTGCGCCGGGCGGCGACCCCGTTCGGGGTGAGCGCCATCGCCCAGGCGGCGGTCGTGGCCTCGCTGCAGAGCGCCGCCGAGGCCGAGCTCATGGAGCGCGTCGCGGCGCTCGTGGCCGAGCGCCACCGCGTCGTGGACGGCCTGCGCGAGCAGGGCTGGCGGGTGCCGGACGCCCAGGGCAACTTCGTGTGGCTGCCCACGGGGGAGCGCACCCCGCAGCTCGCCGACGCCTTCGCGGCCGAGGGCCTGGTCGTGCGCGCCTTCGACCCCCACGGGCTGCGCGTGACCGTCGCCGAGACGGCCGGCAACAGCCGCTTCCTCGAGGTCGCGGCCTCCCTGGCGCCCGTGCGCGGCTGAGCCCGGCGCGGCTGAGCCCGGCGCGCCCGTGCACCGGGACGGGTGGTCGGCGCGGTGCGCCCATTGGCACCTACGCCTGCGTAACGTACGCTCCCGTAACGTACGGGACCGTAGGTTGGCGCCGTCCCGCGCAGATCACCCGTCCCCGGTGGAGGAACGCACGTGACCGACGCAGCGGCCGGCCCGCTCCCGGCCCCGCAGGACCCGACGACGCAGGACCCCGCGGCCGCGCAGCCGATGGTCCAGCTGCTGGACCGCCACGGCGTCCGGCGCACCCACCCCGAGCACGAGGTCCACCTGGAGCCCGAGGAGCTGCTCGCGCTGCTGCGCGACATGGTCCTGCTGCGCCGCCTGGACACCGAGAGCGAGGCGCTGCAGCGCCAGGGGCAGCTGGGGCTGTGGCCCGGCAGCCGTGGCCAGGAGGCCGCGCAGGTCGGCGCCGGGCAGGCCACCCGCCGCCAGGACCAGGTCTTCCCCAGCTACCGCGACCACGGCGCCGTGCTGGCGCGCGGCATCGACCCGCTGCACGTCCTCAGCGTCTTCCGCGGCGTCGACCACGGCGGCTGGGACCCGGCCACCACCGGGGTGCACCCCTACACCCTCGTCATCGCCGCGCAGATGCTGCCCGCGGTCGGCTACGCCATGGGCGTGCAGCGCGACGGGGCCGTGGGCACCGGGGACGCCGCCCGCGACACCGCCGTCATCACCTACTTCGGCGACGGCGCCACCAGCCAGGGCGAGGCGGCCGAGGCGCTGAACTGGGCCTCGGTCTACCAGGCGCCGGTCGTCTTCTTCTGCCAGAACAACCAGTGGGCCATCTCCGAACCCGTCGCGCGGCAGTCGCCGGTGCCGCTGCACCAGCGCGCCGCCGGATCCGGGATGCCGGCCGTCCTCGTCGACGGCAACGACGTCCTGGCCGTCCTCGCCGTCACCCGCGCGGCCATGGACCGGGCCCGCTCCGGCGGCGGCCCGACGTTCATCGAGGCGTTCACCTACCGCATGGGCGCGCACACCACCTCCGACGACCCGACCCGCTACCGGGCCGCGGCCGAGGTGGACGCCTGGCGCGAGAAGGACCCGATCGACCGCTTCCGCGCCTACCTGCGCGCCGAGGGCGTGCTCGACGACGAGCACGAGGCGGCGCTGGCCGCGGAGTCCGACGCCTTCGCCGAGCGGCTGCGCGCGGGTGTGCGCGAGATCCCCGACCCGGACCCGGTGTCGATGTTCGAGCACGCCTACGCCGAACCCCACCCGCAGGTCCTCGCCGAGCGCGACGAGTTCCTGGCGGCCTGGGAGCAGCACGACGAGGAAGCACGCGAGCTGGCGGGAGGAGCGTCCTGATGGAGCGCATGGCGATCGGCAAGGCCATCAACGCGGGGCTGCGCGCGGCCATGGAGCGCGACCCCCGCGTCCTGCTCATGGGCGAGGACATCGGCGCGCTCGGCGGCGTGTTCCGCGTCACCGACGGCCTGCAGAAGGACTTCGGCGAGGACCGCGTGCTGGACACGCCGCTGGCCGAGGCCGGCATCGTCGGCACCGCGATCGGCATGGCGCTGCGCGGGTACCGCCCGGTGTGCGAGATCCAGTTCAACGGCTTCGTCTTCCCGGCCTTCAACCAGATCACCACGCAGCTGGCCAAGCTGCGCGCGCGCTCGCGCGGGCGGCTGTCGGTGCCCGTCGTCCTGCGCATCCCCAGCGGCGGCGGCATCGGCTCGGTGGAGCACCACTCCGAGAGCCCGGAGGCGCTGTTCGCGCACACCCCCGGCCTGCGCGTGGTGACCCCCAGCTCCGCGCACGACGCCTACTGGATGGTGCAGCAGTCGATCGCCTCCGCCGACCCGGTGCTCTTCCTCGAACCCGAGCGCCGCTACTGGGAGAAGGGCGACGTCGACGTCGACCTGGCGCCGGGGCAGGTGGCGCCGCTGCACCGCGCCCGCGTCCTGCGCGAGGGCACCGACGCGACCCTCGTCGCCTACGGGCCCACCGTCCGCCTGGCCCTCGACGCGGCCGAGGCGGCCGCCGCGGACGGCACCCGGCTGGAGGTCGTCGACCTGCGCTCGATCTCCCCGCTGGACGTCGAAACCGTCGCGGAGTCGGTGCGCCGCACCGGCCGCCTCGTCGTCGTGCAGGAGGCGCCGGTGTTCTTCGGCGCCGGGGCGGAGATCGCCGCCCGCATCCAGGAGAGCTGCTTCTACTCCCTCGAGGCGCCCGTCAAGCGGGTCGGCGGGTACCACCTGCCCTACCCCGCCGCGCGCGTCGAGGAGCACTACCTGCCCACGGTCGACCGGGTCCTGGACGCGGTCGAGCAGGCTCTGGCCGCCTGAGAGAGGAACTCGTTGAACCAGCGGTTCGCCCTGCCCGACGTCGGCGAGGGACTCACCGAAGCCGAGATCGTCTCGTGGAAGGTCACGGCCGGCGACACCGTCGCGGTCAACGACGTCCTCGTCGAGATCGAGACGGCGAAGTCGCTCGTCGAGCTGCCCAGCCCGTACGCCGGGACCGTCGTGCGGCTGCTCGCCGCCGAGGGCGAGACGGTCGACGTGGGAGCCGACATCGTCGTCATCGGCGACGGTGCGGCGGAACCCGCGGAACCCGCGGAACCCGGGGAACCCGCGGCCCCCGTGGAACCCGCCCCCGCCGAGGCCACCCCCTCCGCCGCGGCGGACTCCTCGGGCGCCACCCTCGTCGGGTACGGCACCCGCGAGGCGGCGCCCCCGCGCCGCCGCCGCGGCGCCCCGGCCGCGCAGCAGCCCGCTCCGCAGCAATCCGCTCCGGCGCGACCCGCTACGCCGCAACAGGTCCCGCAGCCGCCCGCTCGCGGCGGGCACGTCCTCGCCAAGCCCCCGGTCCGCAAGCTCGCCCGCGACCTCGGCGTCGACCTGGCCACCGCGCAGCCCACCGGCCCGGGCGGCACGGTCACGCGCGCCGACGTCCTGGCCCTCGTGCCGTCCGCACCGGCCGAACCGGCCCGCCGCGTCGAGAAGCACGACCGCGAGCGGCACGTGCCGATCCGCGGGGTCCGCAAGGCCACCGCCGCGGCGATGGTGGAGAGCGCCTTCTCCGCCCCGCACGTCACCGTGTTCACGACGGTCGACGCGACCCGCACCATGAAGCTCGTGCAGCGGCTCAAGGCCGATCCGGAGTACGCCGACGTCCGCGTCTCGCCGCTGCTGCTCGTCGCGAAGGCGCTGCTGGTCGCGGTGCGCCGCAACCCCGACATCAACGCGACCTGGGACGAGGCGAACCAGGTCATCGTGGTGAAGAACTACGTGAACCTGGGCATCGCGGTCGCGACGCCGCGCGGGCTGCTCGTCCCGAACGTCAAGGACGCCGACGAGCTGTCGCTGAAGGACCTCGCCGTCCGCCTCGGCGAGCTGGCCGCCACCGCGCGCGCCGGCAAGGCGCAGCCGCGCGACCTGGCCGAGGGCACCATCACGATCACCAACGTCGGCACGTTCGGCATCGACGCGGGGACGCCGATCCTCAACCCCGGCGAGGCCGCGATCCTGGCCGTCGGCAAGATCTCCCAGCGCCCGTGGGTGCACAAGGGGAAGGTGCGGCCGCGCTACCTGGCGACGCTGAGCCTGTCCTTCGACCACCGGATGCTGGACGGGGAGAGCGGCTCGCGCGCCCTGGCCGACATCGCCGCGGTCCTGGAGGACCCGGCGCGCGCGCTCACCTGGTCCTGAGTTTCCCCCGCACCCCGCGGGGTAGGGGCCTCCCGGTGCTGTCGTCGACGGGTCGGGAGGTCCAGGGTGCCGGGATGGCTGGAAGCCGGGGCGTGGGGGTTGCTGGGCGGGGCCGCGCTGGTCGTGGGAGCCGCGATCGCCTGGTTCGTGCACGTCCCGTCGAAGGTCGTCGCCGCGGTGATGGCGTTCGGCGCCGGTGTGCTCATCTCCGCGCTGGCCTTCGACCTCGCCGAGGAGGCCGCCGACACCGGCGGGCTCGTGCCGACGACGGTCGCGTTCCTGGTCGGCGCCCTGCTGTACCTGGCGGCGAACATCGCCCTCGCCAGGCGCGGTGCCCGGCACCGCAAGCGGTCCGGGGGCCAGCAGCCCTCGGAGGCCGAGCAGGGCGGCAGCGGTGCCGCGATCGCGGTCGGCGCCCTGCTCGACGGGATCCCGGAGTCGGTGGTGCTCGGGATCGGGCTGCTCGGCGGTGGCGGGGTGAGCGTCGCGGTCGTCGCGGCCGTGGTCATCTCCAACGTTCCGGAGGGGTTGTCCAGCGTCGCCGGGATGAAGCAGGCGGGGCGCAGCGCGCGCTACGTGTTCGGCGTCTGGTCCGCCATCGCGCTGGTGAGCGCGGCCGCCGCCGCGGTCGGCCACCTCGCGCTCGGCGGCGCCTCGCCGGAGGTCGTCGCGGCCATCACCGCGCTGGCGGCCGGGGCGATCCTCACGATGATCGCCGACACGATGATCCCGGAGGCGTTCGAGCGCACCCAGGTCTACACCGGTCTCATCACCACGCTGGGCTTCCTCGTCGCGTTCACCGTCAGCCGCCTCGGCGGCTGAGCCCTGCGGCGGGGTCCCCGCTGTGCAGTCCCCCGGCCGGGGGACTG
>NZ_JBJLSF010000030.1:0-48166 GCF_050871885.1 Kineococcus aridisoli
GCCGGCCCGGAGGACTCCCCACCTCCTCCGGGCCGGCGGCTCGCCGCACGCGCGGGGTGCGTGCAGGGGGCCCGCGCGGCGGTTCACCCGAAAGTTGCTGACTGCTCCACCACCCGCGACGTACAGTGCGGTCACGACGACGGCACCCGCGGGAGGCTCGATGACGACGCGTCAGCACGCAGCAGCCCCCTCGGTACCGCACGCCCCGCGGTGCGCGGCGGTGGTCCACCACCGCGTGCACCACCACCATGTGCGCTCCCACGCCGTCGTCCCTCTCAGAGGCGCCCTCCCCACCGGGGTCGGCGCCTCTCGTCGTGTGTGGAGGTGGATGTGCGCACGCTCGTGCTGAACGCCGGTTACGAACCGCTCGCGGTGGTGTCCTTCCGCAGGGCCCTCGTGCTCGTCCTCGCCGGGAAGGCGTCGGTGGTCCTGGCCGACGCCGATCCCGTCGTCGGCGCCACGGTGAGCCTGGAACGCCCGTCGGTCATCCTGCTCACCCGCTACGTGCGGGTGCCGCGCGGCACGGTCGTCCCCGTCAGCCGGCGCGGGGTGCTGCGCCGCGACCACCAGCGCTGCGCCTACTGCCGCGGGCACGCCACCACCGTCGACCACGTCCTGCCGCGCAGCAGGCGGGGACCGGACAGCTGGGAGAACCTCGTCGCCTGCTGCGTGCGCTGCAACAACGCCAAGGGCGACCGCACGCCGGAGGAGATGGGCTGGACGCTGCCCTTCCGCCCCGCGGCCCCGCGCGGGGCCTCCTGGGCGGTGCGCGGCGCCGAGCAGCCGGACCCCCGCTGGGACTCCTTCCTGGCGGCGGCGGCCTGAGGCGCCCGCCGGGCGCAGCGGACCCGCGGGAAAACGGCAGGACCGCCCGGGGGCGCGCTCGCTAGCGTTCCCGGGTGCGCCGCAGCGAGCCCGCCCCGGCGGCCGACCGCACCCTGACGGTGCGCCGGCTCGCCGGGCCGGCCTCCGTCCTGGCCCTCGTGCTGGGCGTGCTCGCCGCCGTCGGCGAGACCCTGGGCGCCGTCGTCACCGGCCGCATCGCGGCGGGGCCGACGGCCGGGCTGCTGGCCGCCCTGGCGGTGCTGCTGGTGGGCGCGAGCCTGCTGGACACCGCCGGCCGGCTCGCGCTCGCCGGTGCCGTCGGCCGCGCCGAGGGCCGGCTGCGCGCGGACCTGCTGGCCGCCGCCTTCGCCCAGCCCGTGCCCGCCCTGGCCGAGCAGGCCGTCGGCGAGGTCCTCGACCGCGTCGACGACGACCCGCGCCAGCTGGGGCACCTGCTGCGCGAGAGCGTCTGGGAGCTCGGCCGCGGCCTGGTCCGCTCCCTGCTGGGCTGGGTCGTCGCCGGGCTCACCTGGTGGCCGGCCTGGTTCACCTTCCCCCTCGTCGCGCTGCTGGCCTGGCTGCTGGGGCGCCGGCTGACGCGGGAGCTGGCCGCGCGCAAGCTCGCCGAGGAGGTCGCCTGGACCGAGCACGCCGCCCAGCTGGAGGAGGCCGTCGCCGGCCGCGACGACGTGCGCTCCAGCCTCGGGCAGGCGCACGTGGTGCGCCGCTACGCCCAGCTGGCCGCCGAGGTCCTGGCCCGCGTGCTGCGCACCAGCGAGGCGACCGCCGCCGTCGTGCGCCGCACGACCGTGCTGCTGGCGCTGATGTGCTCGGGCCTGGTGCTGGGCGGCGCCCTCCTCGTCGGCGACGGCCGCCTCGGCGTGGCGCAGCTGGTGACGATCTGGCTGCTGTGCGGCGGGTTCGCCGGCGACCTCACCGAGATCAGCGAGCAGCTGCCGTTCGTGCAGGCCGGGCTGGGGGCGCTGCAGCGCGTGCGCGGCCTGCTCGGCGCACCGGCCGAGCCCACCGGCGGGCACCCGCCGCCGGCCGGGCCGCTGGAGGTGCGCGTGGAGCACCTCGACTTCGCCCACCCCGGCGGCTTCCGGCTGCGCGGGGTCGACCTGCGGGTGGCGGCCGGGACGACGTGCGCGCTGGTCGGGCGCAGCGGCTCCGGCAAGTCGACCCTGGCCGCGATGCTCTCGCGGGCCGTCGAGCCGCCGCGCGGGGCGGTCCTGCTCGGCGGCGTCGACGTGCGCGACCTCGACCTGCAGCAGCTGCGCGCCACCGTCGGGGTGGTCACCCAGCGCACCGAGGTCCTCGCGGGGTCGCTGCGCGAGAACATCACCCTCACCGCCGAGGTCGACGACGCCCGCGTGCGGGAGGCGGTCGCAGCCCTGGGGCTGGACGACTGGGTCGCCGGGCTGCCCGACGGCCTGGAGACCCTCCTCGGCCCGGGCGGGACGACCCTGTCCGCGGGGGAGGAGCAACTGGTCGCCTTCGCCCGCCTGCTCGTGCGCGACGTGCGCGTCGTCGTCCTCGACGAGGCGACCGCGCGGATGGACCCCGTCACCGAGCAGCGGGTCGGCGCCGCCGCAGAGCGGCTGCTGGCCGGGCGGACCGGGCTGGTCGTCGCGCACCGGCTGTCGACGACGCGGCGCGCGGCCACCGTCGCCGTCCTCGACGACGGCCGGCTCGTGCAGCACGGCCCGCGCGAGGAGCTCGCCGCCACCCCCGGCCCGTTCGCCGACCTGCTGGCGGCCGCCGGGCACGGGCACCCCGACGAGCACCCCGGCGCGCAGCCGCCGCCCCGGCCCGGTGGGCACGCCCCGCCGCCGCGCCCGCGGCGCGAGCGCCCCCCGGCACCGGCCGGGCCGGTGCACCTGGCGCGCGCCGTGCTGCAGGCCGTCCTCAGCCACCCCCGCTGGGGGGTCCTCGGGGCGCTGATGTTCCTGCTCTCCTCGCTGCTGGGCCCCTACGGCGCGCTCAGCGGCTGGTTGTGGGGCCTGGTGGTGCAGGGGCTCGGCGCACCGGGCGCCTCGGCGGCCGACGTGCGGCTGCCGGCCGCCGGCCTGGTCGCCACGCTGCTGGCCGTGCCGTTCCTGCTGGGCGTGGCGCTGCGGGTCTACCCGGCGTGGTGGAACGCCGTCACCCTCGCCCTGCGCCTGGCGGTGCTGCGCGGGCAGACCGGCCAGCGCCGGCCGGTGCGGGTGCCCGCGGGGGAGGTCACCGCCCGCTCGCTGGACTCCGAGCGGTTCGTCTTCTACGTCGACCGCTGGGTCGACGTCGTCATCGGCGTCCTCGTCGCGCTCGTCACGGCGGCCGTGGCCCGCGACGCCGCGGCGGGCGCGGTCGTGGCGGCGGTGATGCTCGGCTCGGCGCTGGTCTCGGTGGCCGGGGCCGGCGCCTCCGGGCGGCGCGGGCGGGTGGCCGGGGACGCGCGCGCCGCCTTCGGCCGCGCCCTCGGCTCGGCCGTCGACGCGGCCCGCACCGTCAAGCTCGCCGCCGCGGTGCCGGCCGTGCTGGCCTCGCTGGGCCGGGTGGACGCCCGCCGGGTGCGCGCCTCCGTCGTGGAGTTCCGCGTCCGGGCCGTCCTGGAGGGCGTTCCGGGGATCCTCGTGCAGTGCGGCGTGGTGCTCACCTGGGGCCTGCACCTGCTGGGCTGGTGGTCGCTGGCGCAGGCCCTGCTGGTGGCCGCCGCCGTCGCCGGCGCCTCGTACTACGGCACGGTCGCCGGTGCGGTCGTCACCGAGGCGCCGGTCGCGCGCGAGTGGCTGCGGGCGGTCGCGGCGCTGGCGGGCGGGACGGACCTCGTGCGGGTCCCGCCGTCGGTGGACCTCATCGCCGGCACCGCGCCCGCCCCGCCGCCACCGCCCCGCGAGCCGCTGCGCGAGCTCGTCGTGGAGTCGCTGGCGGCCGTCCACGACGACGGGACGGTCGGCGTGCAGGACGTCGACCTGCGGGTGCGGGCCGGTGAGCTGGTGCTGCTGACCGGGCGGGTCGGCGCCGGCAAGTCGAGCCTGCTGGCCGCGCTGGCGGGGCTGGTCGACCACGAGGGCGCGATCCGCTGGAACGGCACCGACGTCGAGGACCCGCAGACCTTCCTGCGCCCGGGCCGGGTCAGCTACGTGGCGCAGGTGCCGCGGGTGCTCTCGGGCAGCTTCGCCGACAACGTCGCCCTCGACCACGCCCACGCCCGCGCGGGCGCCGGACGTGCCGTGCGCGACGCCCGCCTGGAGCGCGACGTCACCGACGCCGGCGGGGACGGCGCCCTGGTCGGCCACCGCGGGGTGCGCCTGTCCGGGGGGCAGGTGCAGCGGCTGGCGCTGGCCCGGGCGCTGGCCACCGGCGCGGAGCTGCTGGTGGCCGACGACGTGTCCTCGGCGCTGGACGCGCGCACCGAGGTGGAGCTGTGGGAGTCGCTGCGCGCGCGGGGCACCACCGTCGTCGGCTCCTCCTCCAAGCGCTCGGCGCTGCTGGCCGCGGACCGCGTGGTGGTCCTGGCCGACGGCCGGGTCGCCGCGGTGGGGCCGTGGCGGGAGCTGCAGGAGCGCTGGGGGCACCTGGCGGGCTGATCCGGGGGCCGGGGGTCCGTCGCCCGGGGGAGGGCCGGGTCCCCCCGGGCGCCGACGCGCCGCCCGCGCGGGGGGTGCGATCCTCCTGGCATGGACGAACGAGGACAGGGCGACTCGATCGACGCGGTGCTGCGCCAGCTGCTGGGGCAGGGGCTGCGCACCGGGCGCATCGACCCGCAGGCGGAGCGGCTGGCCGCGCAGGGCATCGACAAGCTCAAGGCGTTCCTGGGCTCGACGCCGGCCGGCGGCACCCGCACCGGCGGGCCGCAGGTGCCGGCCGAGGACGTCGTCGACGCGGTGGCCGAGGACGCGGTGGCCGAGGACGTGGTGGCCGGGGACGCCGTGAGCGCGGACGTGCTCGACGTGGTGGCGGCGGGCCGGCCGCTGCTGCGGCACACCATCCCGCTCGCCGACGGCACGCGCGTGGAGGTGTCGGTGCCCGAGCGGCTCACCGCGGCCGACGTCGAGCGCATCGCGCGGGTGCTGGCGGCCCTGGTGGTCGAGGAGTGAGCGCACCCGCGCGCGAGGTGGAGGTGACCGGCGTCGTCCGGCTCGGGCAGTTCCTCAAGCTGGCCGGTGCGGTCGACTCCGGCGCCGAGGCCCGGGAGGTGCTGACGGCCGGGGAGGTCACCGTCAACGACGAGGCCGAGGAGCGCCGCGGGCGCCAGCTGGCCGACGGCGACGTCGTGCGGCGCGGCACGCAGTCCTGGCGGGTGCGCGTCACCGGCTGAGGACGGGCGGCGGAGGGCTCCACCCGGGCGGCCGGGGTGCCGATGACCACCTCGTGCCGCGCCGCGGCGCGCCCTCCGACGACCCTCCCTGGAGAACAGCGGTGTCCCAGCGCCTGCGCGACCTCAGCGTCGCCACGAAGATCACCGCGAGCTTCGCGGTCCTGTGCCTGCTGCTCGTGACGATCGCGGGGGTGGGCCTGGTGCAGCTGGCGCAGGCCCAGGAGCGCCTGCGCACCGTCAGCGAGGAGGGCGTGACGGGCCAGCAGACCCTCGGTCAGGTGCGCACGCAGTTCCAGCGCGCCACCAAGGACCTCTTCGCCCTGGCCCTGGTGCCCTCCGCGGACGCGCAGGCCGCCTTCGAGGAGACCCTCGCCGACGTGGAGGGCACGTGGCAGGCCTACCGCGGCTCCGGCCCCGAGGTGCCCGCCGAGCAGCTGGACGCCGTCGACGCGGCGCTGGCGGACTACGCCGCCGGCACCGAGGTGCTGGTGCGGCTGGCCCTGGCCGGTGACCAGGAGGCGTTCATGGCCACCCGCAACGACGAGTCCATCGCGGTCTCCGCCGGCGGCATCGGGCACTCGGTCGTCAACGACTCCCTGCAGGCCGTGCAGGAGACCGCGACGGCCGTCGCGGCCCAGGACGCCGCCGACGGGGCCGCCGCCCACCGCGCCGCCCGCCTGCTCGTGATCGCCGTCACCGCCGGCGCCGTGCTCGCGGCCGTCGCGCTGTCGGTGCTCATCTCCCGCTCGATCGCGGGTCCGCTGGGGCGCACCCGCCGCGTGGCCGAGGCGCTGGCCGCCGGCCGCCTGGACGAGCGCGTGGAGGTCACCGGCCGCGACGAGGTCGGCCTGACCGCGCTGGCGCTGAACACCGCCCTGGACCAGGTCTCGGGCACGATCCGCACCATCGGCCACAGCGTCCAGAGCCTGCAGGGCGCCTCCGGCAGCCTGGCCGACGTCGCCGAGCGCCTGTCCGCGGGGGCGGGGGAGTCCTCCGCGCAGGCCGACGTGGTGCTGCTGGCCTCCGGCGACATCGCCGTCAACGTCAGCACGGTCGCCGCGGCCGGTGACGAGATGAGCGCCGCGATCCGCGAGATCGCCGCCTCCACCGCCGACGCCTCCGCCGTGGCCACGGCCGCGGTCGCCTCCGCCGAGGACGCGCGCACCACCATCGAGCGGCTGTCGGTCTCCTCCCGGGAGATCGGTGACGTCGTCAAGCTCATCACTTCCATCGCCGAGCAGACCAACCTGCTGGCGCTCAACGCCACCATCGAGGCCGCCCGCGCCGGGGAGATGGGCAAGGGCTTCGCGGTGGTGGCCGGGGAGGTCAAGGAGCTGGCCCAGCAGACCGCGCGGGCCACCGAGGAGATCGTCGGCCGGGTGGCGGCCACCCAGACCGACGCGGCCTCGGCGGCGGCGGCGATCACCGAGATCACCGAGGTGATCGCGCGCATCGACGGGTTGCAGGCCACCATCGCGGCGGCGGTGGAGGAGCAGAGCGCGACCACCAGCGAGATGGTGCGCAACGTCACCGAGGTCTCCAACGGCAGCCAGGAGATCACCAACAACATCTCCGGCATCGCCTCGGCGGCCTCGCGCACGACGGCCGACGCCGGTGCGACGCGCGCCGCGGCCGACGAGGTCTCCGGCGCGGCGCAGGAGCTGCGCGCCGCGGTGGGCGCCTTCCGGCTGTGAGCTCCCCGCGCTGAGCCCGCCCGGCTCGCGCGACGGCCGCGGTCCCCGGCAGGGGGCCGCGGCCGTCGTCGTGCGCGCCCGGGTGTGACGTGCGCCGCGCGCGCCCCGTCCGGCTTGAGTTCCCGCGTCCGCGGAACGATGATTGGTGCACGAACCATTGGTGCATGAAGGAGTAGTCGTGCCCGAACGCCACACCGACGCGCTGCCCACCTCGCTGCAGCGGCCCCGGTCCCGCCACAAGCTCGTCGACCTGCTGCTCGACGCCGCCTTCAGCTTCACCGGCCCCGCGCAGGTGGGCACCCACGAGGGCCCGCCGCGCGGCCCGCGCACCCGGGAGGAGGCGAGCGCCGGGTACGGGCAGTGGGAGCGCGTCACCGTCGGCGGCCACAGCTACCTCGTCGAGCGCCGTCCCGACGCCTCCTGAGCGCCGGCCGGGCACCGGTCCGGCGGGCGCGGGGCTCAGGTCGCGGCCGGGCGGGCCGATGGGGACGGGTCCGCCGTCCCCGCCCGTCTGGAGCCCACCGTGCCGCTGACCGGAGCGGAGGTCCGCGGCCTGGCCGCGCCCACCGTCGTGGACTGGCTGCGCGAGATCGCCGGCGTCGTCGGGCCCCAGCAGGCGCTGCTGGCGTGGTCGCGCGCCACCGCGGCCACCGGCCTGCACGGCACCGCGCTGACCCCCGAGCAGCTGCAGCGGGCGGGCCAGTGGCTCCTCGGGGACTCCACCGACCCCCGCCTGCGGATCGCCGTGCGCAGCTGCCTGCTGCGCACGCGGGTGCACCGCGCGCTGCGGAGCACGACCCACGAGGAGCACCAGTGAGCCAGTCCCCGGAGCAGTGGCAGGCCTGGCTGGCCGAGCAGCTCTCCTCCGCCGAGGTCGTCACCGACGACGTCCTCTACGAGCACGAGCGCCTGGAGGCCGTCGCCCGGCTGCGCGCCGACGAGCTCGAGCACGTCGAGCCGCTGGTCGGCGACCTGCTGGCCGCGGGGGCGGCGGGGGTGGGCGCCCCGGTGGCGCTGTTCAACGTCGTGCTCACCGGCGCCCAGCTGATCGCCGGCGAGCACGGCCTCACCGGCTGGATGGCCGAGGCCCGCGCCACGCCCGCCGAGTGGGCGCCGTGCGCGCAGGTCGTCCGCTCCGGCGCCCAGTACGTCGTCCCGGACCTGAGCGCCGACGAGGCCACCCGGCACAGCCCGCTGACGGTCGTCGACGGCTTCCGCGCCTACGCCGGCGTGCCCGTGCGCACCGGCGACGGCGCCGTCGTCGGCTCGGTCTGCGTCCTGGACACCACCCCCCGCACCTTCACGGAGAGCGACCTCGACCGGCTGCGCGCGATCGCCGCGCGGGCCGTCGAGCGGCTCGAGGCGGCTGCCGGGCAGGGGTGAGCCGGCGGTCCCGGCCGCACCGGCCGCGTCGGTGCGGAGGTCAGTGACCGCCGCCCAGGTGGCCGGCCAGGCGCTGGTGCATCGCCGAGCTGGCCTCGTTCAGGCCCGTGATGCGCACCTGCTTGCCGCGGGCGGCGTACCTGGTCTCGACGGCGTCCAGCGCGGCGACGGTGGAGGCGTCCCACACGTGCGCGGCCGTCAGGTCGATGACCACCTGCTGCGGGTCGCCGGCGTAGTCGAACTGCGTCACGAGGTCGTCGGAGGAGGCGAAGAACAGCGCTCCGCTCACCGAGTACACGCGCGCGCCCTCGGGGCTCAGCGCGCTGGTGACCTCCACCAGGTGCGCCACCCGCCGGGCGAAGAGCAGCGCGGCGACCAGCACACCGACGACGACGCCGATGGCCAGGTTCTCGGTGGCGACCACGACGACGACGGTGGCGACCATGACGGTGGTCTCGGACTTGGGCATGCGCCGCAGCGTGGCCGGGCGCACCGAGTGCCAGTCGAAGGTCCCCACCGCCACCACGACCATCACCGCGACCAGGGCGGCCATCGGGATGAGAGCGACGACGTCGCCCAGGCCGACGACGAGGACGAGCAGGAAGACGCCGGCCAGGAAGGTGGAGGCGCGGGTGCGGGCACCGGCCTTCACGTTGATCATGGTCTGGCCGATCATGGCGCAGCCGCCCATGCCGCCGAAGAAGCCGGTGATGACGTTGGCCGCGCCCTGCCCCCACGCCTCGCGGGACTTCGACGAGTGCGTGTCGGTGACGTCGTCGACGAGCTTGGCCGTCATCAGCGACTCCATCAGCCCCACCAGCGCCATGCCGAGCGCGTAGGGGGCGATGACACCCAGGGTGTCCAGGGTCAGCGGCACGTCCGGCAGCAGCGGGAAGGGCAGGCTGTCGGGAAGCTCTCCCTCGTCGCCCACGGTCGGCACCGCCAGGTGCGCGGCCAGCGTGACGACGGTGAGCAGGACGATCGCGACCAGCGGGGCCGGGACGGCCCTGGTCAGGCGGGGGAGGAGCACCATCAGCGCGATGCCCGCGGCGACCATCGGGTAGACGATCCACGGCACGTCGCGCAGGTGCGGCACCTGCGCCCAGAAGATGAGGATCGCCAGGGCGTTGACGAAGCCGACCATGACGCTGCGCGGCACGAAGCGCATCAGCTTGGCCACCCCCAGCACGCCCAGGACGACCTGCAGGACGCCGGCGAGGACGACGGTGGCCAGCAGGTGGTCCAGGCCGTGCTCGCGCACCAGCGGGGCGATGACCAGCGCGACCGCGCCGGTGGCGGCGGAGATCATCGCCGGTCGCCCACCGAGGACGGCGGTGGAGACGGCCATGGTGAAGGAGGCGAACAGCCCGACGCGGGGATCGACGCCGGCGATGACGGAGAAGGAGATGGCCTCCGGGATCAGCGCCAGGGCGACGACGAGGCCGGCGAGGGCCTCGGTGCGCAGCACCCGGGGGTCCAGCCACGGGGGCCGTCGGCGGACCGGTGCCGGCAGGGCGGCGCCTGCGGTGGGCGCGGGAGTGGTCGAGGAGGCCAAGAGCGGTCCGTTCCGGGTCGTCGGGGTCGTCGGGGTCGTCGGGGTCGTCGGGGCGCGGCCGGGAACGCGGCCGACCGGCGCGCAGGTGCGCTGCGGGGTCTGGCGGGGACGGGTTGCGCCGTCCGGGTGCGGCGCCCCGGCCCGTCCCGAACCCTACCCTCACGTAAGGGTAGGGTCCGGGACGAGCCGCCCACCGACCCGCTGGACGACGAGACGAGGACGAGTGAGCACCACGCCCGAGCGCCGGACACCACCGCTGCGGCACCCCGCCGCGGAGCGGGCACCCGTGCCCGCCTCCCGCGGGGCCGGGGACGACCTCGTGGTCCGCCGGCGCGCCCGCCCGACGCTGGCCACGGCCTTCGACCCGCGCAGCAACAGCCTCGACGTGCTGCGCCTGCTGCTGGCCGGCACCGTCGCGGTCGTCCACACGATGCTGCTCGGCTCCGGCCACCAGCCGCAGACCGGTTCCACCGACCTGGGCAGCCTGGCCGTGGACGGCTTCTTCGTCCTCTCCGGCTTCCTCGTCACGGCCAGCTACCTGCGGCTGGGCTCGTTGCGCCGCTACGCCTGGCACCGGGCGCTGCGGATCCTGCCCGGCTTCTGGGCCGGCCTGCTGGGCACCGCCCTGCTCGTCGCCCCGCTGATGGCCGTGCTCACCGGCCGCAGCGCCACCTCGGTCTTCACCGGCCCGGGGTCCGCGCTGAGCTACCTGACCTCCAACGCCGCGCTGCTGATGCGCCAGTTCGGCATCGCCGGGCTGCCCGGCACCGGCGGCGCCCCGGACGTGGTCAACGGCGCCCTGTGGACGCTCTTCTTCGAGGCCGCCTGCTACGGGATCGTCGCCGTCCTCGGCGTGCTGGGCGTCCTGCGCCGCCGGCGCCGGCTCGTCCTGGTCCTGCTGGCGCTCCTGTGGGCGCTGACCATCGCCGCCACCGCCGGCTTCAACCCGCTCGGCTCGACGATCATGCTGCGCTTCGCCTTCGTCTTCCTGCTCGGCGCCGCCGCGCACCTGTTCGCCGACCGCGTCCCGGTCAGCGGGGTCCTGGCCCTGATCGGCGTCGCCCTCGTCGTGACGGGTCTGCACCTGCTGCCCGACCACCGGGCGCTGGCCGGGCCCGCCTTCGCCTACGTCGTCGTCTACGCGGTGGTGCGCCTGCCGCTGCGGTGGCGACCGCGCTGGGACCTGTCCTACGGCGTCTACGTCTGGCACTGGCCGATCGCCCAGCTGCTGGTCGCCGCCGGCGCCACCGCCCTGACGACCGTGCCGTTCATCGCGATCAGCCTGGCGGTCACCGCCGTGGTCGCCGCCCTGTCGTGGAACCTCGTCGAGCACCCGGCGCTGAGCCTCAAGGGCGCCGCCTGGGTCACCCGGTGGGCACCGGGACGGCGTCGTCGCAGCTCGCAGCGGCGCCCCCGGCAGGATTCGAACCTGCGACCATCGGATTAGAAGTCCGGTGCTCTATCCACTGAGCTACGGAGGCCGGTGTGCGCACCCTACCCACGACTGGCGGCGGCGCCCACGGACTCGACTAGCCTGGGGGCGTGGCTGAATTCATCTACGTCATGTCGAAGGCGCGCAAGGCCCACGGGGACAAGGTCATCCTCGACGACGTCTCGATCTCCTTCTACCCGGGGGCGAAGATCGGCATCGTCGGCCCCAACGGCGCCGGCAAGTCCAGCGTCCTCAAGATCATGGCGGGTCTGGACCAGCCCTCCAACGGCGAGGCCCGCCTCTCGCCCGGCTACAGCGTGGGCATCCTCATGCAGGAGCCCGAGCTCGACGAGTCCAAGACGGTCCTGGAGAACGTCCAGGACGGCCTCGGCGAGCTCAAGGTCAAGATGGACCGCTACAACGCGATCGCCGAGGAGATGGCGACCGACTACACCGACGAGCTCATGGCCGAGATGGGTGAGCTGCAGGAGGAGCTGGACCACGCCAACGCGTGGGACATGGACTCCCAGCTGGAGCAGGCGATGGACGCGCTGCGCTGCCCGCCGGGCGACGCCGACGTCTCGGTGCTGTCCGGTGGCGAGAAGCGCCGCGTGGCGCTGTGCAAGCTGCTGCTGGAGGCGCCCGACCTGCTGCTGCTCGACGAGCCCACCAACCACCTCGACGCCGAGAGCGTGACGTGGCTGGAGCAGCACCTGGCCAAGTACGCCGGCGCCGTGCTGGCCGTCACCCACGACCGCTACTTCCTCGACAACGTCGCCCAGTGGATCCTGGAGCTGGACCGCGGCCGCGCCTACCCCTACGAGGGCAACTACTCCACCTACCTGGAGAAGAAGGCCGCCCGCCTGGACGTGCAGGGCAAGAAGGACGCCAAGCTGCAGAAGCGGCTGAAGGACGAGCTGGAGTGGGTCCGCTCCAACGCCAAGGGCCGCCAGACGAAGTCCAAGGCCCGCCTGGCCCGCTACGAGGAGATGGCCGCCGAGGCCGAGCGCACCCGCAAGCTCGACTTCGAGGAGATCCAGATCCCGGCCGGCCCCCGGCTGGGATCGGTGGTCATCGAGGCCAAGGACCTCAAGAAGGGCTTCGGCGACCGCACCCTCATCGACGGCCTGTCCTTCTCGCTCCCGCGCAACGGCATCGTCGGGGTCATCGGCCCCAACGGCGTCGGCAAGACGACGCTGTTCAAGACGATCGTCGGCCTGGAGCCCCTGGACGGCGGCGAGCTGAAGATCGGCGACACCGTCAAGCTGTCCTACGTCGACCAGTCCCGCGGCGGCCTGGACCCCAAGAAGACGCTGTGGGAGGTCGTCTCCGACGGCCTGGACTTCATCCAGGTCGGCAACCAGGAGATGCCCTCGCGCGCCTACGTCTCCGCGTTCGGCTTCAAGGGCCCGGACCAGCAGAAGCCGGCCGGCGTCCTGTCCGGCGGTGAGCGCAACCGGCTCAACCTGGCGCTGACGCTCAAGGAGGGCGGCAACGTCCTGCTGCTCGACGAGCCGACCAACGACCTCGACGTCGAGACCCTCGGCTCGCTGGAGAACGCGCTGCTGGACTTCCCCGGCTGTGCCGTGGTCGTCAGCCACGACCGCTGGTTCCTGGACCGGGTGGCCACCCACATCCTCGCCTACGAGGGCACCGAGGAGGACCCGGCCCGCTGGTACTGGTTCGAGGGCAACTTCGGCGGCTACGAGGCCAACAAGATCGAGCGCCTCGGCCCGGACGCCGCGCGCCCGCACCGGGTGACGTACCGCAAGCTCACCCGCGACTGACGGGAGCGCTCGCCGCGCCGTCGCCGCTCACCGGCGCCGGCGCGGCGGGCACCACCCGGTCGCGCCCGCCCTCCTTGGCGGCGTAGAGGGCCGCGTCGGCCCGCTCGAACAGCTCCGCGGGGCTCTCCAGCCCGCTCCAGCACGCCACCCCGGCGGAGAACGTCTGGCCCGCCGGCGTGCGCGCGCGCAGCCCGTCCACGAGGGCGAGCGCCGCCTGCAGGTCGTGGCCGAGCATCAGCAGGACGAACTCCTCGCCGCCCCAGCGGCCCAGCATCGCCGCGCGGCCCGGGCCCACCCCGGCGTGCGCGGCGTCCAGCCGCCCGGACCAGGCGCCCGCCGCCGCCACGAGCAGGCTGTCGCCGGCCTGGTGGCCGAAGGTGTCGTTGAAGGCCTTGAAGCGGTCCAGGTCGATCACCGCCACGCACAGCGGAGAGCCCTCCGCGCGGGCGCGGGTCTGCATCCGCTCCAGCTCCGCGTCGCTCGTGCGGCGGTTCGGCAGGCCCGTCAGGGCGTCGGTGCGGGCCATGTCCGCCAGCCGGGTCGCCTGCCGCTCCAGGTGGCGCAGCAGCCCGGACATGCGCATCACCACGAGCAGGAAGAGCACCACCGAGGACAGCGCGACGGCCCAGGCCTCCAGCCGCAGCCCGAAGGCCAGCTGCAGCATCAGGGTGCCGGGGGCGATGAGGCTGGCCAGCGTGAGCGCCGCCAGGCGGCGGCGGGTGAAGCGGGTGTCGCCCTCGCCGGCGCCGTCGCTGTCGGTGAACTGGCGCATCGAGGGGTGCAGCGCGGCCGCCGCGAACGAGACGTAGCCCAGCAGCCACAGCACCGTCGTGAGCCCGGGGGTGTACCCGGTGGTCATGACCGCGTACTGGTAGGTGCAGTCGGCGACCAGCAGCAGCGCGTTGGCGGCCATCAGCCAGCGGAAGGCCGCCGTGCGCGCACCCCGGGTGGTCAGCAGCCGCACCAGCATGGCCAGCAGCAGCACGTCGCCCACCGGGTAGGCCGTCGCGAGGACGCGGGCCGCGGTGGAGGTGCCCGCCGACTCCAGCCCCGGGCGCATGAGCAGCACCCACGCCAGGAGCGCGAAGCCGACCGTGAAGATCAGCGAGTCGATGACGCCCTCGCGGTCGCCCTGACCCCGCCGCGCGCGCACGAAGCACCAGAACCCGGCCGCGATGAGCGCGTAGCTCGTCAGGTACAGCGCGTCGGCGGGGGAGGGGAAGGGCGAGATGCCCAGCACCCAGGTGTAGACCGTCCACAGCACGTCCGCGCACGCCCACACGGCGATGCCCGCCGTCGTCAGCCACCAGCCCGCCGCCGCGCGCGGGCGGTGCCGGCGGATGCCGACCGCCATGAGCGCCACGCAGCCGGCGCTGATCGCCGAGTACAGCACGTCGCGGCCGAGCCCCACCGGCAGCAGCACGCACACCACGGACAGCACCCCGCCCACGGCGAGGTGCAGGCGGAGGAGCGTGTCAGCGCGCGAGGAGGCCACGCTGACGCATCGGCCCGCGCCGGTGCGCGGCTGAGCACGACCCACCCGTTCGGCGGTTCAGCCGGCGGGCAGGTACCGCCTCGTCGCCGTGCCGTTGAGCTCGAAGTCGCCGACCGCCCGGCGCCGGTGCAGCGCCGGGTTGTGGGTGGCGATCGTGCGCGCGTTGCGCCAGTGCCGGTCCAGCCCGCGCTCGGCGTCGACGGCCGAGGCCCCGCCCACCTCGAACAGCTGCGCGGTCGCGTCCACCACGAGCGGGAGGACGACCTGCTGCGCCCGGTACACCTCCAGCTGCGCCTCGCGCAGGCCCTGCGCCGCGCCGGGCGAGCCCGCCAGGTGCGCGGTCAGCGCCGCGTCCAGGGTGCGCGCTGCGCCGAGGACGATCGCCCGCGCGGCCGACGCCGCCGACGACAGGGCGCCCACCTCCGCCTGCACGAGGTGGTGCTCGCGCGGCAGCGCCTCCCCGGCGTAGCCGAAGATCCGCCGCCGGCCGCGCACGAACTCCACGGTGTCGTCGAGGGCCGCGTAGCCGATGCCGGCGACGACGGCGAGCAGCACGAGCTGGAAGAAGCCGAGCATGTAGGTCTGCGCGTCGTCGTCGGGGTCGATGGTGCGCACGTGCTCGCGCTCGACGGGGACGTCGGTGAACGTCGTCGTGCCGCTGCCGGTCAGCCGCTGCCCGAAGCCCTTCCAGTCGTCGGCGATCTCGACGCCGGGAGCGCGGGTGGGGACGAAGACCTGGACGCTGACGTCCCCGAAGGAGGCCGAGGTGTCGATCCAGTCCGCGTAGATCGAGCCCGTCGTGTAGAACTTGCGCCCGTCCAGGCGCAGGCCGTCGGGCGTCTCGCGCAGCACCGTCGACAGGTCCGAGGTCGCCGACGCCTCCGAGACGGCGTTGCCGACGAGGTCACCGGCCAGCACCCGCCGCCACCAGCCCTCGCGCACCGCGGCGTCCGGTTCGAAGTACTGCTTCTCCACGAACGCCAGGTGCCCGCGGAAGACGTGCGCGACGTTGCAGTCCGCGCGCGCCAGCCGCACCAGGCGCTCGAAGAGGACCTCCAGGGGGACGCCCTCGCCGCCCACCTCGGCCGGCACGTGCGCGGTGCCGAAGCCGGCGGCCGCGAGCGCGCGCACCAGCTCGGTGGGCAGCTCGCGGGTGCGCTCGCGCTCGGCGGCACCGGCCCGCGCCTGCTGCAGCAGCTCCTCGAAGACGGTCTCGGACAACCCGGCCCGCGTCTGGCTCGTCACGACGCACACCGTGCCACAACGGCCCGCGCGCCTCCGCCCGGCGCCCGCCGCCGCCCCGCCGGCGAGCGCCGGGTGAACGCTCGGCGACGGGTCCGCACCCGGGGCCGCCACCGGCCGGGCGCCCACCGGGAGGGCTGCCAGGATCGGGGTGTGGTGAGGACGGCGAGCGGCCCGGTGCCGTGATCGGCGAGGGGCGCTACCTGGCGCTGGTGTGGTCCACCGGCGGCTACGCGCTCTTCGCCGCGCTCGCGGCCGTGCACCTGCTGACCGCCTCCGACCGCGACGCCGCCGCGTTGTGGGCCGCGCAGTCGCTCGTGTTCGGCGCGGGCGTGGTCTCCGTGGTGCGCAGCCGGCGCCGCGGGCGGCGGCTGCTCGACCACGTCCCGCCGGTGAGCACGCAGGCCGAGGAGCGCGCCTTCCGGGAGCGCTTCGGCGACCCGGCGCCCCGCCCCGAGCGCGGGCCCGGGCTCCCGCGCGGCCCCCGCGCGGCGGCCGGGCGGGTGCTGGCCCCCGTGCCGGTCGCGGCGGCCCGTCGCCCCGCCCCGCCCCGGCCCCCCGCTCGGCCCCCGGTGCGCCGCACCCGCCCCCTGGTGCCCCCGCGGGTCACGACCGGCGCCCTGCTGCTCTCCCTGGCGCTGGGCTCGCTGGTCCCGCTCGCGGCGGTGGTGTCGATCGGCGGGGGACTGGCCTCGGGAGGGCTGACGGGCGGGGAGGCGCTCGTGCTGGCCGCGCTGGCCGCCGTCCTGACGTGGTCGTCCGGCGGCGGGCTCGCCGTCGCGGCCCTGCGGGCCCGCTGCCGCCAGCACCGCGACCTGCGGGCGGCTCCGCGCGTCCCCCGGCAGCGGCGGGCCGGTCCCGACGGCGGGGCCGACGCGGACCTCGACGCGGACGTCGACGCGGACCTCGACCTGGACCTCGACGCGGACTTCGACCTGGACCTCGGCACCGGCTGAGGCTCAGGGCACGCGGAGCATGCCCTCCTGGGCCACGCTGGCCACCAGCCGCCGCTGCCGGTCGTACATCCTGGCCGTCGACAGCCCGCGGGCGCCGGACGCGCTGGGGCTCTCGACGACGTGGAGGACCCACTCGTCGGCGCGGGCCGGGCGGTGCCACCACATGGCGTGGTCCAGGCTCGCCACGCTCGCCCCCGGCGTGGACCACGCCAGCCCGTGGCGGCGCAGCACGGGTTCCAGGACGCTGAGGTCGCTGGCGTAGGCCAGGGCCGCGCGGTGCACGAGGTCGTCGCCGGGCAGCGGGGCGTCCAGCCGGAACCACACCGCCTGCCGCGCGGTGCGCCGCGGGTCCGGCTCCAGGTAGATCGCGGGCTCGACGTGCCGCAGCTCCACGTGCCGGCCCCGGCCCAGCTGGCGGGCCATCGGGTGCTCGACGGCGTCCAGCAGCGCGTAGTCGCTGGGCAGCTCCTCGGGCTCGGGGACCTCGGGGGCGGGTTCGGCGTGGTCGAGGCCGTCGGCGGGCAGCTGGAAGGAGGCGATGCCGGACAGGATCGGCACGCCGTTCTGGGTGGCCTGCACCCGCCGCGCCGAGAACGAGCGGCCGTCGCGCAGCCGCTCGACGGCGAAGGCCACCGGGACCCCCGGCTCGCCGGGGCGCAGGAAGTAGGCGTGCAGCGAGTGCAGGTGCCGGCCGGGGTCGACGGTGCGCCCGGCGGCCACGGCCACCTGGCCGAGGACCTGCCCGCCGAACAGCCGGGCCCGCCAGTGCGGCAGGTTCGGGCCCGTGAAGACGTCCACCGCGTCCGCGGCGGCCGTGACGTCGAGGACCTCGAGCAGGGGGCTGGCGTCGCTCACCCGGGCACGCTACCGGGGCCGCGGACCCGGCAGCGGGGTAGCGTCGCCGCGTGATCGCCGCCCGCGCCGTGCGCTTCTCGCCCGAGGACCCGCTGTCCGCGCTGGAGGTCGCCGACCGCCCCGCCGCCGCCCCGCCGCCGGGCTGGGTGCGGGTGGCGGTGCGGGCGGCCGCCCTCAACCGGCACGACCTGTGGAGCCTGCGCGGGGTCGGCCTGAGCGCCGACCGGCTGCCGATGGTGCTCGGCTGCGACGCGGCCGGGGTCACCGACGACGGCACCGAGGTCGTCGTCCACGCCGTCGTCTCCGACGAGGACTTCCGCGGCGACGAGACCCTCGACCCGCGGCGCACCCTGCTCTCCGAGCTGCACCCGGGGACCCTCGCCGAGCACGTGTGGGTCCCGCGGCGCAACGTGCTGCCCGCGCCCGCCGGCTGGAGCCCGGAGCGGGCCGCCGCGCTGGGCACCGCGTGGCTGACCGCCTACCGCATGCTCTTCACCCAGGCGCGCGCCGTCCCCGGGCAGACGGTGCTCGTGCAGGGCGCCGCCGGCGGGGTCTCCAACGCGCTCGTCGCGCTGGGGTCGGCGGCCGGGCTGCGGGTGTGGGTGACCGGCCGCGACGAGCAGCGCCTGGCCGAGGCCGCCGCCTGGGGCGCGGCCGCGACCTTCGCCGCGGGCGAGCGGCTGCCCGAGCGCGTCGACGCCGTGCTGGAGACCGTCGGGAAGGCGACGTGGCAGCACTCGGTGCGCGCGCTCAAGCCCGGCGGCACGCTCGTCGTCTCCGGGGCCACCACCGGCGGGGACCCCTCGGCGATGCTGGAGAACGTCTTCTTCCGCCAGCTGCGGGTGCTCGGCTCGACGATGGGCACCCGCGAGGAGTTCGAGCGGCTGCTGCGCTTCTGCGAGCTGGCCGACCTCGCGCCCGAGGTCGACTCCGTGCACGCCCTCGTCGACGCCCGCGACGCCTTCGCGCGGCTGGAGTCCGGGCAGGCCGTCGGCAAGGTCCTCCTCCGCCCCTGAACCCGCCGCCCTGGACCCCGCCGCCCCGGACCCCGCCGCTCAGGCGGGCAGCGCGAACCAGGCGGCGGTGTCGGTCGGCACCGCCGCGCCGGGCAGCTCCCCGCTGGCGACGAGCGGGCGCGCGCCCGCCGGCACCGCGACGGGGTCCGCGCCGAGGTTGGCCACGACGAGGACCTCGCCGTTGCGGAAGGCCAGCACGTCCGGGCCCGCTGCGGGCAGGTCGACCCAGCGCAGGGTGCCCAGGCCGAGGCCGTGCTCGCGGCGCACCGCGAGCAGGCGGCGGTACAGCTCCAGCGTCGAGCCCTCGACACCGGTCTGCGCCGCCACCGACAGCTCCCGCCACGACGGCGGTTGCGGCAGCCAGGACGCCGGGCCGGGCCCGAAGCCGTAGGAGGGGGCCTCGCCGGACCACGGGATCGGCACCCGGCAGCCGTCGCGGCCGCGGTCGGCGCCGCCGGTGCGGGCGAAGGAGGGGTCCTGGCGCACCTCGGCCGGCAGGGTCGTCACCTCCGGCAGGCCGAGCTCCTCGCCCTGGTAGACGTAGGCGCCGCCGGGCAGCGCGAGCATGAACGTGGTGGCGGCGCGGGCGCGGCGCAGGCCCAGCGCCGCGTCCGGCTGCGGGTCCTGCGGGCCGACGCCGGTGACCGGTTCGCTGCCGGCGGGGTAGCCCAGGCGGCTGGCGTGCCGGACGACGTCGTGGTTGGAGAGCACCCACGTCGAGGGGGCGCCGACGACCTCGTGCGCGGCCAGGGTGGCGTCGATCACCCGGCGCAGGTCGCCCGCCCGCCACGGGGCGCGCAGGTAGTCGAAGTTGAACGCCTGGTGCATCTCGTCGCTGCGCAGGTAGCGCGTCAGCCGTTCCGGCGGGCTGACCCACGCCTCGGCGACGAGGATCCGCTCGCCCGGGTGCTCCTCCAGCACGCGCCGCCAGCCGCGGTAGATCTCGTGCACGCCCTCCTGGTCCCACATCGGCGGCCGCTGCCCGGAGCCGTCCGCCCCGTCGAGCAGCGCCTGCTCGTGGTCCCACTCCGGCAGCCCCTCGGCCTTCACCAGCCCGTGGGCGACGTCGATGCGGAACCCGTCGACGCCGCGCTCCAGCCAGAAGCGCAGCACGTCGCGGAACTCCGCGTCGACCTCGGGGTTGGTCCAGTCCAGGTCCGGCTGGCTGGAGTCGAACAGGTGCAGGTACCAGGAGCCGTCCGCCACGCGCGTCCACGCCGGCCCGCCGAAGACCGAGCGCCAGGAGTTCGGCGGCAGCTCGCCGTGCTCGCCGCGGCCCTCGCGGAAGACGTAGCGGGAGCGCTCGGGCGAGCCCGGCCCGGCGGCCAGCGCCGCCCGGAACCAGGCGTGCTCGGTGGAGGTGTGGTTGGGCACGATGTCCACGACGACGCGCAGGCCGAGGGCGTGGGCGCGCGCCGCCAGCGCGTCGAAGTCGGCGAGCGTGCCGAAGACCGGCTCGACGTCGCGGTAGTCGGCGACGTCGTAGCCGGCGTCCTTCTGCGGCGAGGGGTAGACCGGTGACAGCCACAGCGCGTCGACCCCCAGCCCGGCCAGGTGCTCCAGCCGGCTCGTGATGCCCGGCAGGTCGCCCAGGCCGTCGCCGTCGGCGTCGGCGAAGGAGCGCGGGTAGACCTGGTAGATGACGGCGTCGCGCCACCAGGGCGCGTCCCGGCCGGGCGGGGTCGCTGCGCTGCTCGTCTGGCTCACCCGCCCATCCTGCCGCCGCGGCGCGGGTGGTGCACCGAGGGGTGGGATCGAGGGGCCGGATCGGGGAGCTCAGGCGGGAGCGGGGGCCGCGGGCCGGGCCACCAGCGGGGACAGCCGCCAGCGCAGCAGCTCCAGGTGGCCCTCGATGTCGGCGGGCAGCCGGCTGCCGAAGCGGGCGAACCACTCCTGCAGCGCGTCGGCCTCGGCCAGCCACGCGGCCGGGTCGACCGCGAACAGCTCCTCCAGGTCGGCCGGGGAGACCTCCAGGCCCGCCACGTCCAGCTCGCCGGGGGCGGGCACCCAGCCCACGGGGGTGTGGCGGGCGCCGGCGCTGCCCTCCAGGCGCCGGCAGATCCACTCCAGGACGCGGGAGTTCTCCCCGAACCCCGGCCACAGGAACCGCCCGTCCGCGCCCCGGCGGAACCAGTTCACGCTGTAGACGCGGGGCAGGTGCTCCACGCGCTCGCGCATCGACAGCCAGTGCGCGAAGTAGTCGGCCATGTCGTAGCCGGTGAAGGGCAGCATCGCGAACGGGTCGTGGCGCAGCCGCCCGACCGTCCCCTCGGCGGCCGCGGTCTGCTCGCTGGAGATCGAGGCGCCCATGAAGACGCCGTGGCTCCAGTCGCCGGCCTCGGCGACCAGCGGCACGTTGCTGCGCCGGCGCCCGCCGAAGAGGACCGCGTCGATCGGCACGCCCTCGGGGTCCTCGAGCTCGGCGGCGATCGAGGGGCACCGGGCCGCCGAGACGGTGAAGCGGGCGTTGGGGTGCGCCGCGGGGGTCGGGCTGTCGGGGGTCCACGAGCGCCCCCGCCAGTCGGTCAGGTGCGCGGGGGGCTGCTCGGTCATGCCCTCCCACCACACGTCGCCGTCGTCGGTGAGGGCGGTGTTGGTGAAGACGACGTCGCGCTCCAGCATCCGCATCGCCGTCGGGTTGGTCGACCAGCCGGTGCCGGGGGCGACGCCGAAGAACCCCGCCTCGGGGTTGACGGCCCGCAGCCTGCCGTCGGGGCCGGGGCGCATCCAGGCGATGTCGTCGCCGATCGTCTCCACCCGCCAGCCGGGCAGCGTGGGCCGCAGCATCGCCAGGTTCGTCTTGCCGCAGGCGGAGGGGAAGGCCGCGGCCAGGTGGAACGCCCGGCCCTCGGGGGAGGTCACCTTCAGGACGAGCATGTGCTCGGCCAGCCAGCCCTCCTCGCGGGCCAGCACCGAGGCGATGCGCAGCGCGAAGCACTTCTTGCCCAGCAGGGCGTTGCCGCCGTAGCCGGAGCCGAAGGAGAAGATCTCCCTGCTCTCGGGGAAGTGCGCGACGTACTTGAGGTCGTTGCACGGCCACGGCACGTCCTCGCGGCGGCGGCCGACGGCGTCCACCAGCGGGTACCCGACGCTGTGCAGGGCCGGCACGAAGGTGGTGCCGGGAGCCAGGGCGGCCAGCGCCTGCTCGCCCATCCGCGTCATCGTCCGCATGCCGACCACGACGTAGGGGGAGTCGGTGATCTGCACGCCGAGCCGGGAGATCGGCCCGCCGACGGGTCCCATGGAGAACGGGACGACGTACATCGTGCGCCCGCGCATGCACCCGGAGAACACCCCGGCCAGCTCCTCGCGCAGCGCCTCGGGCTCGCGCCAGTTGTTCGTCGGCCCGGCGTCCTCGCGGCGGCGGGAGGCGATGAACGTGCGGGACTCCACGCGGGCGACGTCGCCGGGGTCGGTGCGGGCCAGGAAGCTGCCCGGACGCTTGTCGGGGTTCAGCGGGAGCAGGGTGCCGGCGGCGACCATCTGCGCGGTGAGCCGGTCGAACTCGGCCTGCGAGCCGTCGCACCAGACGACCTCGTCGGGCTGGGTGAGCAGCGCGGTGCGGCGGACCCAGTCGAGCAGCCCGCGGTGGTCGGTGGGGGTGCTGGACAGCTGCGGTGCGTCGTCCTGCGCGGTCGTCGGGCGGATCGGTGCGGTCGTCACGTCGGCGTGCCTCCTCGGAGTCGGTGAGCCTGTCGTCCTCGCGGTGTTCCGACCCTCACGCCTGCCCGCACCCACCACAACGACCCCGAGCGGGGAAGAACGGCTGTTCTTCACGTACGGTGAATCCCGTGCCCCGGTTGCGCATCGCCGCGCTCGAACCGCTGACCGACCCCGCCGGCGCCCCGCCCGCCCCGCCGCCGGAGCTGGACGCCCTCACCGTCGGCCGCCGGGTCCGCCACCACCGGCGGGCGCGGGGGCTGACGCTCGCCCGGCTGGGCGAGGCGGTCGGGGTGGCGCCCAGCCACCTGTCGCAGGTGGAGAACGGCAAGCGCGAGCCGCGGCTGTCGCTGGTCGCCGCGCTGGCGCAGGCGCTGGGGACCACCGCGGCCGACCTGCTGGACGCCGCGCCGCCGCCCAGCCGGCGCGCCGCCCTGGAGATCGAGCTGGACCGCGCCCAGCGCGGGCCGCTGGCGCGCTCGCTGGGCCTGGCCCAGGTGCGCGCCGGCCGCTCGCTGCCGATGGACGCCCTGGAGGCCCTGGTGCAGCTGCACCGCGAGCTCGCCCGCCGCCACGACGCCGCGAACGCCACGCCGGAGGAGGCGCGCCGCGCGAACACCGAGCTGCGGCTGCTGCTGCGCGCGGCCGACAACCACCTGCCGGAGATCGAGGAGGTCGCCGAGGACCTCGTGCGCGCGGCCGGGTACACCGTCGGTGCGCTCACCCACCGGCAGGTGGCGCGGATGGCCGCCGACCTGGGGTTCTCGATCATCCACGTCGACGACCTGCCGCACTCCACCCGCACCGTCACCGACCTCGCCCACGGGCGGATCTACCTGCCGCCGGCCTCCATCCCCGGTGGGCACGGGCTGCGCTCGCTGGCGCTGCAGGCCATCGCGCACCGGGTGCTGGGCCACGAGCGCCCGGCCAGCTACGCGCAGTTCCTGCGCCAGCGGCTGGAGATCAACTACTTCGCCGCGTGCTGCCTGCTGCCGCGCAGCGCCGCGGTGCAGTTCCTCTCCGCCGCCAAGGCCGACAAGGACCTGGCCGTGGAGGACTTCCGGGACGCCTTCGGCGTGACCCACGAGGCCGCGGCGCACCGGCTGACGAACCTGCTCACCTCGCACCTGGGGATCCCGCTGCACTTCCTGCGCGTCGGTGACGACGGGGCCCTCTACCGCGGCTACGAGAACGACGGGGTGCCCTTCCCGCAGGACGCCTCCGGCGCCATCGAGGGCCGGCCGGTGTGCCGGCGGTGGACGGCGCGCAGGGTCTTCGGCGTCCGCAACCGCACCACCGAGAACTACCAGTACACCGACACCCCGGCGGGCACGTTCTGGTGCTCCAGCCAGACGGGTTCCAGCGCCGACGGCGGCTTCTCGATCACCGTCGGCGTGCCGTACGCGCACGCGAAGTGGTTCCGCGGCCGCGACACCCGCGTGCGCGCGCGCAGCGACTGCCCCGACGTCGCGTGCTGCCGCCGCCCACCCGCCGACCTCGTCGAGCGCTGGGCGGAGGCGGCCTGGCCCAGCGCCCGGCTGCACGCGCAGACGCTGGCGCCGCTGCCGGCGGGCAGCTTCCCCGGCGTGGACGACCTGGAGGTCTACGCCTTCCTGGCCTCGCACGCCCCCCGCGACGCCGGCTGACCCCCGCCGCCCCGCTCGCCCACCCGCTCCGTTCGCGATCCTCCTCCAGCGCAGCACGCTGGAGGAAGATCACGATCGGGGACCCGGGGCGGGCTCAGGCGAAGCGGACGACGTCCTCGTGGGCCAGGCGCGGCAGGCGGGGGCGGAAGGCGCCCTCGCCGGGGTAGCCGATGTTGACGACCAGGTGCGAGCGCCACGAGGTGCCGGCGAAGAACTCCGCGTCGACGCCGGCCTTGTCGAAACCGCCCATCGGGCCGGCCGCCAGGCCGAGCGCGCGCACGGCGAGCACGAAGTAGCCGGCCTGCAGCGCGGCGCTGTAGCCGCCCATCGCGGAGCGCAGGGCCTCGTCCTGCTCGAGCACCGGCTGCATGCCCGCCATGAACGGGGCGACGGTGGGCAGGGTCTCGTGGAAGCGGTCGTCGACGGCCAGGACGGCGGTGACGGGCGCGCTCGCCGCGCGGTCGCGGTTGGTGTCGTTCAGGTGCGGGATCAACCGGGCCTTGGCCTCGGGGGTGCGCACGTAGAGCACGCGCATCGGCTGGGTGTTGGCGGCGGTGGGCGCCCAGCGGGCCAGCTCCCACACCTGCACCAGCTGCTCGTCGGTGACGGGCGTGGCGGCGAAGGTGTTGGCGGTGTGGGCGTCGGTGAACAGGGCGGCGCGGGCCGCCTCGTCCAGTCCGGCGGGGCGCTCGTCCAGCGTGGTCATCGCTCTTCTCCTCGAGTCAGCTAGCTGTGGGCTGGCAGCTTTGAAAAAGAGAGTACCCAGCTTCCTTGAAGTGTCAAGGGGTAGAGTGGGGGCGTGAGCGAGCACGTGGAGCACAACCCCCGGGCGTGCGACGCGGCTCTCGCACGCGCCTTCGGCTTCCTCGGCAAGCGCTGGAACGGCATCCTGCTGGCCACGCTGGGGTCCGGCCCCGCCGGCTTCTCCGAGCTGCGCCGCGCCGTCGCGGGCATCAGCGACTCGGTGCTCTCCGACCGGCTGGGGGAGCTGTGCCGCGCCGGCCTCGTGCACCGCACCGTCCACGAGGGCCCGCCCGTCGCGGTCGTCTACGAGCTCAGCGACTCCGGCCGTGCGCTCATCCCGGCCCTGCGCGAGCTGACGGCCTGGGCGCAGGAGAACCTGCCCGCCGACCGCTCCGCCTGCGAGGGTGCTCGATCGCCGCAGTGATCGAGCGCTGCGGGGTCAGTCCTCGAAGGTGTTGAGCATGCTGTGCGCGGCGCGGTCCAGGTAGTCCCACAGGACGCCCTCCTGCGCCGGCGGCAGCCCCAGCGCCTCGACGGCCGCGCGCATGTGCGTCAGCCACCGGTCCCGGGCGTCCGGGTTGACCTTGAACGGTGCGTGCCGCATCCGCAGCCGCGGGTGCCCGCGCTGCTGCGAGTACGTCGTCGGCCCGCCCCAGTACTGCTCCAGGAACAGCAGCAGCCGCTCCTTGGCCGGGCCCAGGTCGGCCTCGGGGTACATCGGCCGCAGCACCTCGTCGGCCGCGACGCCGTCGTAGAAGGCGTCGACCAGCCGCACGAAGGTCTCGTGCCCGCCCACCTCGTCGTAGAAGGAGCGGGTGCCGCCGTCGGGACCGGCGGGCTTGCGGCCGATGAGGTTCTGCGGGCGCACCAGGGGCATCTCGGGGCTCACGCCACCAGTGTCTCCCCTGCCGGACGGGCCTGCGCACGAGCCCGCTCCTCCGCCGCCCGCCGCACGTTGCGCTGCATCCCGCCGAAGACGACGTCGTGGAACGGGCTGATCGCCGCCCAGTACGCCTGCCCGGCCAGCCCCCGCGGGTGGAACAGCGCCCGCTGGCGGAACAGCGTGCGCCCGACGGGGTCGGTCTGCACCTGCAGGTCCAGCCACGCCAGCCCCGGCAGCCGCATCTCCGCGCGCAGCCGCAGCAGCCGGTCCTCCTCGCGCTCCTCCACCCGCCACCAGTCGACGGCGTCGCCGACCACGAGGTGGTGCGGGTCGCGCCGGCCGCGCACCAGCCCCGGCCCGCCGGAGAAGCGGTCCATCACCCCGCGCACCGCCCACGCCATCGGCCACGAGTACCAGCCGCTGTCCCCGCCGATGCCCTCCAGCACCCGCCACAGCACGTGCGGGGGAGCGTCCACCACGGTCGTGCGGTCGTCGACGTAGAGGTTGCCGCCGGCCCAGTCGGGGTCCGAGGGCAGCGGGTCGCTGGGTGCGCCCGGCACCGACGCCGAGCTCCACCGGGTCGCCACGTTGGCCTCCCGCACGCGCTGCAGCGCCAGCTCCACCGCCTCCCGGAAGCCGATCAGCCCCTCCGGCGGGTCGGGCACGAACCGCGCGATGTCGTGCTCCTCGCAGACGACCTCGTGCACCATGCTCTCCACGAGCGGGCGGGCGATCTCCTTGGGCACCGGCGTCACCACGCCCACCCAGTGGCTGGACAGGCTCGGGGACATCACCTTCACCGGCAGCACCCGCCGCTTGGGCAGCCCGGCGACCTCGGCGTAGCCGCGCATCATCTCCAGGTAGGTCAGCACGTCCGGGCCGCCGATGTCGAAGGCGCGGTCGACCTCGGGCGGCATGTCGGCCGAGCCGACGAGGTAGCGCAGCACGTCGCGCACCGCGATCGGCTGGATGCGGTTGCTCACCCACGCCGGGCAGACCATCGCCGGCAGCCGCTCGGTGAGGTGGCGCATCATCTCGAAGCTCGCCGAGCCCGAGCCCAGGATCACCGCGGCGCGCAGCACGGTCGTCGGCACGGGGGAGTCCAGCAGGATCTCCCCGACCTCCCGGCGCGACTCCATGTGCGTCGACAGCTCCTCGCCGTCGGGGAACAGCCCGCCGAGGTAGACGATGCGCCCCACGCGCTGGGCCGTCGCGGCCCGCGCGAACGTGCGCGCGGTGCGGCGGTCCACCGCCGAGAACGACCCGCCGCCGCTCATGGCGTGGATGAGGTAGTAGGCGACGTCCACGCCCTCCAGCGCCCGCGCCACCGCCTGCGGGTCGGTGGCGTCGGCGCGCACCACCTCCACCTGCCCGGCCCACGGCCGGTCGCGCAGGACCTCCGGGCGGCGGGCCATCGCCCGCACCCGGAAGCCCACCGCCAGCAGCTCGGGCACCAGGCGGCCGCCGATGTAGCCGCTGACCCCCGTGACGAGAGCCAGCCGGCCCCCGCCCGAGGGCGTGCCGGGCAGCTGCGCGGTGGGGGTGGTGTCGCTCACCCGGTCAGTGTGCGAGCGGGCGGGCACCCCCGCGAGCCGGCGGCCTCACAGCCCCCGGTGGGGGTTGTGCGCGTCGGCGGCCGCGGCGTCGGCGGCGGCCACGTCGGCCTCGCTGCGCGGCGGCGGCTGCGGGGTCACCCCCGCCGCGGGGGCGCCGGCCGGGCGCTGCTGCGGGCGCCGCTCGTCGTCGTTGCGCAGCCACACGGTGCGCTGGGGGAAGGGGAACTCGATGCCCTCGGCGTCGAAGGCGCCCTTGATGCGGCGGTTCAGCTCCCGCTGCACCGCCCACTGCTGCAGCGGCGCGGTCTTGACGACCACCCGCAGCACGATCCCGTCCGCGGCCATCTGCTCCACGCCCCACACCTCGGGGGCGTCGATGACCAGCTCGGACCACTCCTCCTCGCCCGCCAGCTGCTCGGCCACCCGCAGCAGGACCTCCTGGGCGCGGGTGAGGTCCTCGCCGTAGGCGACGGCCACGTCGACGACGGCCCGCGCCCAGCCCTGGCTCTGGTTGCCCACGCGCAGGATCTCGCCGTTGCGCACGTACCAGACGGTGCCCTTGACGTCGCGCAGCCGCGTCACCCGCAGCCCGACGGCCTCCACGGTGCCCGAGGCGTCCCCGAGGTCGACGACGTCGCCGACGCCGTACTGGTCCTCGGCGAGCATGAAGAAGCCGGACAGGAAGTCCTTCACCAGCGCCTGCGCCCCGAAGCCCAGGGCGACGCCCGCGATCCCCGCCGAGGCCAGGAACGGGCCGATGGAGATGCCGATCGTGTCCAGCACCACCAGCACCGCGAGGACGCCGATGACGAAGGTGACGGTGCTCTTGAGCACCGAGGCGAGCGTCTCGGCGCGCTGCTGGCGGCGCTCGGACAGCAGCGGCGAGCTCTCCAGCAGCCCGTTGCGGCGCCCACCGCCCAGCTTGCCCGCCCCCGTCGCGATGCCCGTGGCCACCCGGCCGATGAGCCGCATGAGCAGGAAGCGGGCGACGAAGCAGACGAGCAGGACGACGACGACCTTCAGCGGCTTGTCGAGCAGGAACCGCAGCACGGCGCCGGCGCCGTCGGTCGCGTCGCCGGTGGTGACACCGGACAGGGCGTCGGTGATGGGGTCCAGCACGGGGGGAGCGGCTCCTTCGGGATCGGGTCGAGGTCGGGGCGGGCGCGGTCAGAGCAGGGGCAGGCCGGTGGCCCAGGCGGCGAAGGCCAGCGTGTCGCGGACCAGCCCCGCGCTGCGCGAGACCGAACGGGCACCGTGCCCCACGTCCTCCTCCCGGCGCAACAGCACCGGCCGCCGTCCGGGGTCGGAGGAGGTGGCGTGCTGCAGGGCGGCGCACATCTTGCGCGCGTGCAGCGGGTCCACCCGGCTGTCGGCGTCGAAGACGGTGAACAGCACCGCCGGGTAGGCGGTGCCCTCCACCACGTGGTGGTACGGCGAGTACGACAGCAGCCAGCCGAGCTCGGTGGGGTCGGCGGCCGTGCCGTACTCGTCGCTCCACGTCGCGCCCAGCCCGTGCAGCTCGTAGCGGACCATGTCCAGCAGCGGCGCGGAGCACACGACCGCCGCGTACAGCTGCGGCTGCTGGGTCAGCGCCGCCCCCACCAGCAGCCCGCCGTTGGAGCCGCCGTGCACGGCCAGCTGCTCGTGGGTGGTGAAGCCCTCGGCCACCAGGGAGCGGGCCGCGGCGTGGAAGTCGTCGAAGACGTTCTGCTTGTGCTCGCGCATGCCGGCGCGGTGCCAGTCCTCGCCCTCCTCGCCGCCGCCGCGCAGGTTGGCCACCGCGTACACCCCGCCCGCCTCCACCCACGCCAGCGCGTCGGGGGCGTAGTGCGGGGACAGGCTGATGCCGAAGCCGCCGTAGCCGTACAGGACCGTCGGCGCCGGGGCGAGCGGCCGGCCGTCGGCGTCGAGCAGGTCGCGGCGCGCGGTCACCTGCAGGCGCACCGTCGTGCCGTCGGCGCTGGGGTACTCCAGCAGCCGGCTGACCACCGCGGGCACCTCGACGGCCCCCGGCGGGCGCGCGTCCAGCACGACGTCGTGCGTGCGGGCGTCGAAGCGCCACACGTGCGTCGGCGTCGTGGTGTCGGTGTAGCCGAACCACAGCTCGTGCCCGCCCTCCGGGCGCGTGACCAGACCGCCGATCGACCCCGTCCCCGGCAGCTCCAGCCGCCCGCGCGCACCCTCCAGCCGCGCGCCCGAGGCCAGGTCGTGCAGGCTCACCGAGCTGATCGCGTGCTCGGTCCAGCCCACCACCAGCAGCGGCCGCTCCAGCTGCGGGCCGTCGAGGACCGCGACGTCGTCGAGCAGGGCCTCGCCCTGCGGCACGAGGTCGCGCCAGTGCTCGACGCCCGGGGCGGCCGGGTCGGCCACCGCCAGCCGCCCGCGCGGGGCGTCCAGGTCGGTGAGCACGTACAGCCGCCCGTCGCGGCCCACCCACGCGCTGGTCTGCGCGTCCAGGCCGGTGACGACCGGGGTGAACCGCGGTGCCGCCGCACCGCCGCCGGCGGGGTCGGTGAGGTCGGCGATCCACACGTCGTTGCGCGGCGCCGTCCCGTCGGAGGCGCTGACGACCAGCCAGCGGCCGTCGCGGGAGGTCCACGCGCCGTAGTAGTTGGTCTTCGACATGCCGGCGCCGAACACCTCGACGTCGGTGGCGGGGTCGGTGCCCAGCCGGTGCAGGTAGACGCGCCGGTGGTACTGGCGCTCGTCCTCGGGCAGCTGCTCGGGCGGCAGCCGGCGCACGTAGTAGAACTCGCGGTGCTCCACGCCCTCGCGCGCCGGCAGCCACGCCACGGGGGAGTAGCGCGCCCGGTCCACCGGGCCGTCGACGACCTCGCCGCTGGTCACGTCCAGCACCCGCAGGACGCTCTCCTCGCTGCCGCCCTCGGAGAGCTGGTAGGCCAGCAGGTCGCCCTCCACGCTGGGCCGCCAGGCGTCCAGGGTCGTCGTCCCGCCGGGGTCCAGCGCGGCCGGGTCCACGAGCACGCGCACCGGTCCGTCGCCGTCGCGCACCTGCACCACCGCGTGCTCGGCGGCGGGGTCGCGCCGGCCGCGGAAGACCCGCTCGCCGCGGTGCACGGGCGCACCCACCGACCCCGTCGACATCAGCTCGCGCACCCGCTCCTCCAGGCGCGCCGCGCCCGGGTGCCCGCCCGCCCACCGCGACCACGCCTCGTCCTGCCAGCGCGACCACGCCCGCGTGCGCGGGTCGTCGCGGTCCTCCAGCCACCGGTAGGGGTCGGCGACCGGGGTGCCGTGCAGGTCGTCGACCACGTCGAGCCGGGGGGCCAGCTCCGGTCCGGGACCCGCGCTGCGGGAGGGCTGGGCGTCCATGCCCGCCACCCTAGGGAGGGCCGGGCGCCCGTGCCCGCCGCCCCGGGCCGCCGGGTGCCGACCGGCCGCACCTCTGGCAGAGTCGCCGGGTGTCCTCCGACGAGCGCGTCGAGCAGCCCCGGCTGGCTCCGCAGCTGACCGACCTGGCCGCAGCCTGCGGCGTCGCCACCACCTTCACGGACTGGCAGGGGGAGACGACGACCGTGCCCCGCAGCACGGTCGAGGCGGTCCTGACCGCCATGGGCCTGGACGTCTCCACGCCCGCCTCCGTCGAGGCCTCCCTCGCCGAGGTGCGCCAGCGGGCCTGGCGGCGGGTGCTGCCCCCCGTGGTGGTCACCCGCGAGGGGCGCGCGCACCACGTGCCCGTGCACGTCCCGCACGGCGACCCCGTCGAGGTCGTCGTCGAGCTCGAGGGCGGCGACGGCTGGGCGCCGCTGCGGCAGGTCGACCGCTGGGTCGACCCGCTGCGCGTGGACGGCCGGCTCACCGGCCGGGCCACGTTCGAGGTGCCCGACGACCTGCCGCTGGGCTGGCACGTGCTGCGCGCGCGCACCCCCGGCGGCGAGGCCGAGTGCCCCGTCGTGGTCACCCCGGACGTGCTGGAGCTGCCGCCGGCCCTGCAGAGCGGGCGCAGCTGGGGCTACCAGGCGCAGCTGTACTCGGTGCGCTCCTCGCGCTCGTGGGGCGTCGGCGACCTGGCCGACCTGGCCGAGCTGTCCGCGCTCGCCGCCGGGCAGGGCGCCGGCTGGCTGCTGGTCAACCCGCTCGCCGCCGCGCAACCGGTGCCGCCCATGGAGCCCTCCCCGTACCTGCCGACGACGCGGCGCTTCGTCAACCCGCTGTACCTGCGCGTGGAGGACGTCCGGGAGGTCGCCTACCTGCCGGCGGCCGAGCGCGCCCGCCTCGAGCGCCTGGCCGAGCGCGTGCGCCCCGCCGACACCGACCCCGGCGAGATCGACCGCGACGCCGCCTGGGCCGCCAAGCGCGAGGCGCTGGAGCTCGTCCACGCCGCCGGCCGCACGCCCGCCCGCGAGGCGGCCTTCCGCCGCTACGCGGCCGCCGAGGAGCCGGGCCTGACCGGCTTCGCGGCCTGGTGCGCGCTCGCCGAGCGCCACGGCCTGCCCACCGCCGAGTGGCCCGAGCAGGTGCGCGACCTCGAGGCCGCCCGCGCCAGCGGCGCGCTCGACGAGCTCGCCGAGCGCATCGACTTCCACCGCTGGCTGCAGTGGCAGTGCGACGAGCAGCTGCGCGAGGCCCAGGACGCCGCCACCGCCCCGGGCACCGGGCCGGGCATCGTCCACGACCTCGCCGTGGGCGTGCACCCCGACGGCGCCGACGTGTGGTCGCTGGGCGACGCCCTCGCCCACGGCGTCACGGTGGGCGCCCCGCCGGACGCCTTCAACCAGCAGGGCCAGGACTGGAGCCAGCCGCCGTGGCGGCCCGACCGCCTGGCCGACCTGGCCTACCGGCCCTTCCGCGACATGGTCCGCACGATCCTGCGCCACGCCGGCGGCCTGCGCGTCGACCACGTCCTGGGCCTGTTCCGCCTGTGGTGGATCCCGCAGGGCGCCCCGCCCTCGCAGGGCACCTACGTCACCTTCGACCACGAGGCGCTCATCGGGATCCTGGCCCTGGAGGCGCAGCGCGCCGGCGCCGTGCTCGTCGGCGAGGACCTCGGCACCGTGGAGCCGTGGGTGCGCGACTACCTCGCCGAGCGCGGCATCCTCGGCAGCGCGGTCCTGTGGTTCGAGTACGACGGCTCCTCCCCCCGCGCGCCCGAGGACTACCGCGAGCTCGCGCTGGCCAGCGTCACGGTGCACGACCTGCCCCCGACGGCGGGCTACCTCGCCCAGGAGCACGTCGCGCTGCGCGACCGGCTGGGCCTGCTGACCCAGCCCGTGGAGACCGAGCGCGCCCGCGACCGCGCCGAGCAGGAGCGCATCCTCGGCCTGGTCCGCGAGCGCGGCCTGCTGGCCGAGGACGCCGGTGAGCAGGAGACCGTGGAGGCGCTGCACCGCTACCTCGCGCTGTCGCCCTCGCTGATGGTCGGGGTCTCCCTGGTCGACGCCGTGGGCGACCGGCGCACCCAGAACCAGCCGGGCACCTCCGACGAGTACCCGAACTGGCGGATGCCGCTCACCGGGCCCGACGGGCAGGTGGTCCTGCTGGACGAGCTGCCGGCGAACCCGCGCGCGCAGTCGCTGGCGCGGGCGGTCGACGAGGCCGTGCGCACGGGCGTGCCCGCGGCCGGCGACCCCCCGCCGCCGGCCGGCTGAGCGCTCGTGCCGGGACCCGCCTCCCCCCGGAGCGGGTCCCGGCGCTCCCCCCTGGAGCACGACCACCGTGACAGGCGCGCCTTGCAGCGGGCTTGCGAGCCCCTGTGCGCCGACTGGCCGTGCGCGCGCCGCCCGGTCGCTACGGTGTGCCCGTGCGCTCCGGTGTGGCGGTGCGGGTGCTGGGCGCCCTCGAGGTGGGTTCCTCCGCGGCGGCGGCGGTGCTGTCGCCGACGCTGCGCACCGTGCTGGCCGCGCTCGTCGTCGACGCCGGGCGCGTCGTGCCCGCCTCCGTGCTCGCCGAGCGGGTCTGGGAGGACGCCGGGATGCGGCCGGCCACCTCCACCCTGCACAGCTCGGTCTCCCGGCTGCGCCGGCTGCTGGAGCCGGGCGCCGGCCCCTGGCAGGTGCTGCTCACCCGCGCCCCCGGCTACCAGCTCGCGCTGGCGCCGGAGTCCCTGGACGTCGCCCGCTTCGAGCAGCTGCTGCGCCGCGCGCTGGCCGCCGCGGGCAGCGACCCGGCCGGGGCCCGCGGCGACGTCGCCGAAGCGCTGCGGCTGTGGCGCGGGCCGGCCTACGCCGACGTGGAGGCCGAGTTCGCCCGCCAGGAGGCCCGCCGCCTGGAGAACCTGCGGCTGGAGGGCGTGGAGCTGGCCGCCCGCCTGGACCTCGTGCTCGGCCGGCACCACGAGGTCGTGCCCGACCTGCAGGAGCTGGTGCTGGCGCACCCGCTGCGCGAGGAGCTGCGCGCAGCCCTCGTGCTCGCGCTCTACCGGTGCGGGCGCCAGGCCGACGCCCTGCAGGCCTTCGAGGACGGCCGGCGGCTGCTCGCCGAGGAGCTGGGCATCGACCCCGGCCCGCAGCTGCGCAGGCTGCACGAGGCGGTGCTGCGCCAGGACCCCGCGCTGGAGGCCCCCGCCGCGCCCGGCTCCACGGCCGGTGCCGAGCCGGCCCCCGCGACCGGTGCCGAGCCGGCCCTCGCGACCGGTGCCGAGCCGGCTCCCGCGACCGGTCCCGCAGCGGGTCCCGCGGTGGGGTCCGAGCCGGGTCCGGCCGGCGCGGGGACCGCCCGCCCGGCGGTGGTGCCGGACGCGCTGCCGCTGGCGACGACGCCGCTGCTGGGCCGTTCCGAGGACCTGGAGCGCCTGCTCGACGTGCTGGAGCGGGAACGGCTGGTGACCCTCACCGGCACCGGCGGGGTCGGCAAGACCCGGCTGGCCGTCGCCGCGGCGCTGGCCGCCGCCGACCGCTTCCCCGACGGGACGGTGTTCGTGCCGCTGGCCGTCCTCGACGACGCGGCAGCCGTGCTGCCGGCCGTCGTGCGGGCCCTCGGGCTGCCCGCCGCGGAGGGTCCGCACGCCCTCGCCGCCGTCGTCGCGCAGCTGGGCGCCGGCCGGGCGCTGCTCGTGCTGGACAACTGCGAGCACCTGCTCGACGCGGCGGTCGACATCGCGGCGCTGGTGCGCCGCTGCCCGCAGGTGGTCGTGCTGGCCACCTCCCGCGCCCCCCTGCGCGTCAGCGGGGAGGTGGAGCACCGCGTCGCACCGCTGCGGGTGCCCGCCGGCACCGGGGTCGAGGACGTGCTGGGGGCCCCGGCGGTCCAGCTGTTCGCCGAGCGGGCCCGTGCGGTCGCCCCCGGCTTCGTCGTCGACGAGCGCAACGCCGCCGTCGTCGCGGACATCTGCCGCGCGCTCGGCGGGATCCCGCTGGCCATCGAGCTGGCGGCCCCGCGCATCCGCGTCCTGGGCCCCGCCGAGCTGCTCAGCCGGCTCGACCAGGCCCTGACCTCCGGCCCGCGCGACCTGCCCGCCCGCCAGCGCACCATGCGCGCCACCCTGGACTGGAGCTACGGGCTGCTCGACGAGCCCACCCGGCGCCTGTACCGCCGGCTGTCCGTCTTCACCGGCGGCTGGACGCTGCCCGTCCTGGAGGACGTCGAGGGACCCGGCGTCCTCGAGCAGCTCGAGGCGCTGGTCGAGACCTCCCTGGTGACGGTCGGCTTCCCCGACGGCGAGCCCCGCTACGCGATGCTCGTGCCGACGCAGCAGCACGCCCGCCGCCTGCTGGGCGACGACGAGCTCGAGGAGGTCTCCCGCGCGCACGCCGAGGCCCACGTGCGGCTGCTGGAGCGGGCGGCTCCGCAGTACCGGGGTCCCGGGCAGGTCGACTGGCTGCAGCGCACCGAGCTCGAGCACGCCAACGTGCTCGCGGCCTTCGAGTGGGCGATGGCGGCCGGGGAGCACGCCACCGCGGCCCGGCTGACGTGGGCGGCCTGGTTGTTCTGGTGGCTGCGCGGTCACGTGCTCGTCGGCCGCCGCTGCGCGCAGGCCGTCGTGGACGCCAGCGCCGGCAGCCCGCTGGAGGGCCCGTCGGCGCTCGTGCCGGTCCGGGCCCGGATCGCGCTGGGCGCGATGACCTTCGCCCAGGGCGACTTCCCCGCGGCGACCGGGAGCTGGGCGCGGGCGCTCGCCGACGCCGAGCGCGCCGTCGGCGTCGACCCGGTCGAGCGGGAGGAGGCGCGCGCGAACTGCATCGCCGGCATCGGCATCTGCGCACAGGTCGGCGGGGACCTGGCGGGCGCCGCCGAGGCGCACCAGCGGGCGATCGAGCTGGCGCGCGACCTGCCGCAGGACACCTACGGGCCGTGGATCGTCCGGCTCAACAGGGTGTGGCTGGGCACCGTGCACCTGCGCGCCGGGGACGCCGACGCGGCCCGGCGCCAGGTCGAGAGCGGTCTGGCGCTGGCGCGCCGCGACGGTGACCGCCTGGCCACCTTCCTGGCCCTCTACAACCTCGCGCAGGTCGAGGCGGGCACCGACCCGGCCCGGGCGCTGCGCCACCTGCAGGAGGGCATCGAGCTGTCCGAGCAGATGGGCGACCTGGCCAACCTGGCCTACTTCCTGGAGGCGCTGGTGGTGCTGCGCGCCTCCGGCGCAGGCGGCGGGGAGGACGCCGCGGCGCTGGTGCGCCTGCTGGGGGCGGCGAGCGCGGCCCGCGAGACCGTCGGCTTCGAGGTCCACAACTACTACCTCAGCGACGGCGTGGGCCGCGACGCCGCCGAGAGGCGCCTGTGCGACGAGCTGGGCGAGCAGCGCTACGCGCAGGAGCTGGCGGCCGGCCGCCGGGCCCCGGTGGCCGAGTCCGTGCGCACCGCCGGCCTCGTGCGGCCCGTCACGGCAGCCGGGCCCAGTCCCGCCAGCTGAGGTCCAGCCCCACGAAGCGGGGCCGGGTGAACGGCCAGCAGCGGCGCACCCAGGTCACCACGGCCGCGCCCAGCAGGTCGTCGACCGCCCCGCCGCGCAGCGCGTCGACCACCCACCAGGTGACGTCCACGTCCGCCTCGCCGGTGCCGCCGCGGGGCGGGTCCAGGTAGACGCAGCCCAGCAGCTCGCTCTCGGCCTCGTCGAAGAGGGCGTAGGAGAACGAGAGGCGCTCGGCCATCTCGCGCTCCTGGCGCTGCAGGTCGCACAGGTCGTCGGCCGCGGCCAGCTCCGCCGGCGGCCAGCCCCAGGCCTCGCCGAAGCAGGACCACAGGTGCTCGCGGGAGCCGCGCACGGCGGGCAGGTCGAGGTCGAGGTCGAGGGCGCGCAACGGGCGCAGGTGGTGACCGCTGCCCAGCTCGAGCCGGGTGGGGTGCCGGAACCAGGACGGCAGCCAGGGGTCGGCGGGGGTCGTGGGGTGCGCCATGCCACCACCCTCGGGCCCGCGCCTTGCCGTGGCCTTGCACCCCGCTGGCCGGTGCCGGCGGGTGCGCGGAGGCCGCTCGCAGCCGGGGTGCAAGCCCGGCCCTCCACGCTGCTGCCGTGGTCGAGATCACCGAGAACGTCCCGTGCACGCTGACGCCGCCGGAGGTCTTCTTCGTCGAGCGCCCCGACCAGGTCGCGGTGGCCAAGGCGCTGTGCGCCGACTGCCCCGTGCGCGCCGCCTGCCTGGCGGGCGCCACCGAGCGCCGCGAACCCGTCGGCGTCTGGGGCGGTGAGCTGTTCGTCGACGGCGTGGCCGTCCCGTTCAAGCGCGGCCGCGGCCGCCCGCGCAAGGTGCCCGTCGCCGTCTGAGCGGCCACGGGGACCCCGCGCGGGCGGTGGGCCGGGCGCTCCCGGAGCCGGGTGCTCCGGGAGCGGGGTGCCTCAGGAGGCGTCGCGCTCCTGGGCGCGCAGCGCGCGCGCCACGCCGTCGCGGTTCTCCAGCACCAGCCGGCGCAGCGCCGGGGGAGCGTCGCCCTCCTCGGCCAGCCACCGGTCGGTGCGCTCGAGCAGCGCGGCGTCGGCGAGGTCGAGCGGGTACAGGCCCGTGACCACCTGCTGCGCCATCTCGTTGGTGCGCTCGGCCCACACCGTGCGCAGCGCGGCGAAGTACGGCTCCACGAAGGGGCGCAGCAGCGACTCCTCGTGCGCCCGGCCGAAACCGGCGATCACCGAGGCCTGGACGGCGTTGGGCAGGTCGCCCTCGTCCACGACGGCGCGCCACGCCTGCTGCTTGGCCTCGGGCGCGGGGATCGCCGCCCGGGCCGCCGCCGCCGAGCGCTGGCCCGTGGCGGTGCGGTCGCGCTCGAGCTCGACCTCGACCTCGGCCGCGCCGGCGCGGCCGCCGGCCACCAGCGAGGTGAGCAGCACCCAGCGCATGTCGGCGTCCACCTCCAGGCCCTCGATGGCCTGCGAGCCGTCGTAGAGCCCGGCGATGACCGCCAGGTGCTCCTCGCTGCGCGCGAAGCCGGCGAAGGAGCGCGCGAACTGCAGCTGCACGTCGCTGCCGGGCGCCGCCGCCCGCAGCAGCTGCAGCAGCGTGCCGGCCGTGCGGGCGCGCACCTGCTCGCGGTGCGCCGGCGCGGTGTAGAGCTCCACCGTCGTGCTCAGCTGGCGCAGCAGCACCAGCGCCACGGTGGAGTCGGCGGTGGCCGCCCGGCCCGGCAGCAGCGTGCTCAGCAGCAGGTCGACGTACTCGCGCGCGGGCAGCTCCCCGTCGCGGGTCATGTCCCACAGCGCCGCCGCCACCAGCGAGCGCGGCAGCGACTCGTCGAAGGCGTCCAGGTGCTGCAGCGCGGTGGCCAGCGAGACCTCGTCGAGCCGGATCTTGGCGTAGGCGAGGTCGTCGTCGTTGACCAGCAGCAGGTCCGGGCGCGGGCGGCCCACCAGCTGCGGCAGGTCGGTGGCGGCCCCCGCCGCGTCCAGCTCGAAGCGCGCGGTGCGCGTCAGCACCCCGTCGACGAGGTCGTAGCAGCCGATCGCCAGCCGGTGCGCGCGCAGGTGCGGGTGCTCGGCGGGGGCCTCCTGCCGCAGCGAGGCCGCGGTGATCGTGCCGTCCTCGGCCGTCTGCAGCACCGGGCGCAGCGTCGCCACGCCCGCGGTCTCCAGCCACTCGCGCGACCAGGCGCCGAGGTCGCGCCCGGAGGTGGCCTCCAGCTCGCGCAGCAGGTCGACGAGCTCGGTGTTGCCGAAGGCGTGCCGGCGGAAGTAGGCCCGCACCCCGGCCAGGAACTCCTCGCGGCCCACGTAGGCGACCAGCTGCTTGAGGACGCTGGCGCCCTTGGCGTAGGTGATGCCGTCGAAGTTGACCTCGACGTCCTCGAGGTCGTTGATCTCGGCGACGATCGGGTGCGTGGTCGGCAGCTGGTCCTGGCGGTAGGCCCAGGACTTCTCCAGGGAGTTGAAGGTCGTCCACGAGCCCTTCCACTCCGTCGCCTCCGCGGCGGCCAGCGTGGAGGCGAACTCGGCGAACGACTCGTTGAGCCACAGGTCGTTCCACCAGCGCATCGTCACCAGGTCGCCGAACCACATGTGCGCCAGCTCGTGCAGGACCGTCACGACGCGGCGCTCGACGGTGGCCTGGGGGACCTTGGAGCGGAAGACGTAGGACTCCACGAAGGTCACCGCGCCGGCGTTCTCCATGGCGCCCGCGTTGAACTCGGGAACGAAGACCTGGTCGTACTTGGCGAAGGGGTACGGGCGGTCGAACTCGCGCTCGAAGAACTCGAAGCCGGCCTTCGTGGTGGCCACGACGTTGTGCGCGTCGAGGTGCTGCACGAGCGACTTGCGGCAGTACACCCCCAGCGGGACCGTCCGGCCGTCGGCGCTGACCAGGGAGTCCTCGGAGCCCTCGTAGGGACCGGCGACGACCGCGGTGACGTAGGACGACAGCCGCGGCGTGCGCTCGAAGGTCCACCGCTTGCCGGCCTCGACCGGGTGCGTGGCGGCGACGGGGGCGTTGGAGATCACCCGCCAGTGCTCGGGCGCGGTGACGGTGAAGGTGAACTCGGCCTTGAGGTCGGGCTGCTCGAAGACCGCGTAGACCCGCCGGGAGTCGGCGACCTCGAACTGCGAGTAGAGGTAGACCTCGTCGTCGACCGGGTCCACGAAGCGGTGCAGGCCCTCGCCGGTGTTCATGTAGCGGCAGTCGGCCACGACGAGCAGCTCGTTGTCGGCGGCGAGGTCGTCCAGCTGCACCCGCACGCCGTCGCTGACGGCCGCCGGGTCCAGCGCGCGGCCGTTGAGCACGACCTCGTGCACGGCCGCGCTGATGAGGTCGATGAACGTCGAGGCGCCGGCCGTCGCGGTGAAGCGCACCGCGGTGGTCGAGCGGAACGTCTCCGGTCCGGTCGTCAGGTCCAGGTCGACGTCGTAGTGGTCGACCCGCACGAGCGCGGCGCGGGTCCGCGCCTCCTCGCGCGTCAGGTTCTCGCCGGGCACCGCACGTCCTTCCAGTCGTGGCCGCTGCGCGCGGACGGCGTCCGGCGCGGTGCCGAGCACTCTGCCACGAGGCGCCGACGCGGGGGCGGCGGACCCGGGCGGCCCTCGCCCTCGCCGGGCCCGGCGGCCGGGGGCAGGATGAGCCGCATGACGACGAGCGCCGCCGCGACCGCCACCGCCGACTTCTGGTTCGACCCGATGTGCCCCTGGGCCTGGATGACCTCGCGCTGGATGCTCGAGGTCGAGCGCGTGCGCGAGGTGCGCGTGCGCTGGCACGTGATGAGCCTGTCGGTGCTCAACGAGGGCCGCGACCTGCCGCCGGAGTACCAGGAGCTCATGGCCAGGGGCTGGGGGCCGGTGCGCGTGGTGACCGCCGCGCGGCTGCTGCACGGCGAGGACGTCGTCCTGCCGCTCTACACGGCCATGGGCACCCGCATCCACCCCGGCGGGGAGAAGGACTTCGACGTCGTGGTCGAGCAGGCGCTGGCCGAGGTGGGCCTGCCCGCCGACCTCGCCGCGGCGGCGCGCAGCGACACCTACGACACCGAGCTGCGCGCCTCCCACCGCGAGGGCATCGAGCGCGTGGGCGAGGACGTGGGCACCCCCGTCGTGGCCTTCGGCGACGTGGCCTTCTTCGGGCCCGTCGTCACCCCCGCGCCCAAGGGCGAGGAGGCCGGCCGGCTGTGGGACGGCTGCCTGCTCGTGGCCGGCGTCCCCGGCTTCTTCGAGCTCAAGCGCACCCGCACCCAGGGCCCCGTCTTCGACTGAGCCCACCCCGCGCGCCGCCCCCGCGCGCCGCCCCCGCGCGCCGCCCGCGCGCGGGCCTGCCAAGCTTGCGCCCATGCGCGTGCACATCGGGACCGACCACGCCGGCTTCGAGCTCAAGGAGCACCTCGTGGCGCACCTGCGCGAGCAGGGCCACGACGTGGTCGACCACGGGGCCCACGCCTACGACGCGAGCGACGACTACCCGCCGTTCGTGCTGCGCGCGGCCGTCGCGGTCTCGCAGGAGCCGGGCAGCCTGGGCATCGTCATCGGCGGCTCCGGCAACGGCGAGCAGATCGCCGCCAACGTCGTGCCGGGCATCCGCTGCGCCCTGGCCTGGTCGGAGGACACCGCCCGGCTGGCGCGCGAGCACAACGACGCCCAGGTCGTCGGCATCGGCGCGCGCATGCACTCGCCCGAGGAGGCCACCCGCCTGGCGGACGTCTTCCTGGCGACGCCGTTCTCGAACGACCCCCGCCACGTGCGCCGCATCGAGATGCTCACCGCCTACGCGCGGACCGGCGAGCTGCCCGCGCTGCCGGACGGGGAGCGCTCCGGCGACGGGGCCTGATGCCGGAGGGGCACACCGTCCACCGCGACGCCCGCCGGGTGCGCGAGCGCTTCGGCGGGCGCGAGGTCCGCGCCAGCAGCCCGCAGGGCCGCTTCGCCGACGGCGCCGCCCTGCTGGACGGGCGGCGGCTGGAGGGCGCCGAGGCGCACGGCAAGCACCTGCTCGCCGACTTCGGCGGCGGGCGCGTGCTGCACGTCCACCTCGGCCTCTACGGGGCGTGGACGGTCGGGGACGGGCAGCCGCCGCCCCCGCGCGGCGCCGTCCGCGTGCGGCTGCAGGGCGAGGGCGGCTGGTCGGACCTGCGCGGCCCCACGGCCTGCGAGGTCCTCGACCCCGCCGGCGTCGCGGCCCTGCACGCCCGCCTCGGCGCCGACCCGCTGCGCGCCGACGCCGACCCGGCCCGCGCCTACGAGCGCATCGCGCGCTCGCGCACCAGCATCGGCGCCCTGCTCATGCAGCAGGAGGTCGTGGCCGGCGTCGGGGCGATCTACCGCGCCGAGGTGCTCTTCCGCACCGGCATCAACCCCTACCGGCCCGGCCGCGAGGTGGACCCGGCGGACTGGCAGGCGCTGTGGGGGGACCTCCTCGTCCTGCTGCGCGCCGGGCTGCGCGCCGGCCGGATCGTCACCACGCGCCCCGAGCACCGCACCCGCCCGCGCGGGAGGCCGACGGTGGACGACGTCTTCTACGTCTACCGCCGCGCGGGGCTGCCGTGCCGCGTCTGCGGGACGCCGGTGGCGTACGCGCAGATGGTCAGCCGGCACCTGGCCTGGTGCCCCACCTGCCAGCCGCGCTGAGCTCGGCCGCGACCTCGGCGCCGAGCCCGCGCGCCAGCCGCTCCAGCAGCGCCCCGGCGTGCGCGATGCACGTGGCGGGATCGGGCTCCAGGTCGGTGAGGGCGCGCGCGTCGGTGAACCCGGCCGCCCGCCAGCGCTGCTGCGCCAGCGCCCGCCGCCCGCTGAGGACGACGACGGGTGCGCCGAGCCGGGCGGCCGCCGCGGCCACCCCCACCGGGGTCTTGCCGCCCAGCGACTGCTCGTCGAAGCTGCCCTCCCCGGTGATCACGAGGTCGGCGCCGGCCGTGCGGTGCGCCCAGCCGGCCAGCTCCAGGACGACCTCGACACCGGGGCGCCGCCGGGCGCCGAGCAGCCCGAGCGCCACCAGCCCCGTGCCGCCCGCGGCGCCGGCCCCCGCGAGCTCGCGCGCGTCCTGCGCGCCGGCGGCGGCCAGCGCGTCCGCGAAGCGGGTCAGCGCGGCCTCCAGGACGGCGACGTCGGCCGCGCTCGCGCCCTTCTGCGGTCCGAAGACGGCGGCGGCGCCGCGCTCGCCCAGCAGCGGGTTGTCCACGTCCGCCGCCAGCGTCCAGCGCGCCCGGCGCGCCCGCGGGTCCAGGCCGTCGAGCTCGACGCGCGCCAGCCGGGCCAGGCCCGCCCCGCCGTCGGGGACCGGGGCCCCCTCGGCGTCCAGCAGCCGGGCACCCAGCGCGGCGAGCAGCCCCGCCCCGCCGTCGGTGGAGGCGCTGCCGCCGACGGCGAGCACGAGCTCGCGGGCGCCGTCGTCCAGCGCCGCGCGCACCAGCTCGCCGGTGCCGCGGGTGCTCGCCGCCAGCGGTGCGCGCCGGCCGCCGGGCAGCCGGTCCAGCCCGGAGGCCTGCGCCATCTCCACGAGGGCGACGTCGCCGTCGCGGGCCAGCACGGCGGGCACCCGCTGGCCGGTGGGGCCGGCCACCTGCACCCGCAGGGGCCGCCAGCCGGCGGCCAGCGCCGCCTCGACGGTGCCCTCGCCGCCGTCGGCGACGGGCAGGGCGGTGGTGCGCAGCACGGGCTCGGGGCGGGCGGGCGCGCCGGGCGCCAGGGCGGCCGCGAAGCCCGCGCCGAAGCCGGTGCCGATCCGCTCGGCCACCTCGAGCGCGGTCAGCGACCCCTTGAACTTGTCGGGCGCGACGACGACGTGCAGCGGGAGCCCGGCCCGGGGCGTCAGCAGCGGTGCCACGCCCGCAGCCTGCCAGCCGGCGGCGCGCGCGGGACGCCCGGTGCCCGCACCGGCGCGTCCGCGCGCCACCATGGGGCGGTGGCGACGGGACGGGCGACGGGACGGGCGACGGGACGGACGACGGGGCGGGCGACACCGCGGCTGACGCCGCACGACGTGGGGTGCTGGGTGCTGAAGTCCGCCGCGCCGGTGCCGCTGCCCGTCGCGGGAGCGCTCGTGCGCCGGTGCGTGCGCCCGTCCTACCGCCTGGGGCTGATGGCCGCGGGGCAGCCGTGCCTGCTGTGGCGCAGCGGGCCGGAGGCGGGCGTGCACGCGGTGGGGGAGCTGGCGGGGGAGCCCGGCCCGGACGCGGCGGTCGACGTGCGCTGGCGCCCGCTGCCCGTGCCGCTGCCGCGCGCGCTGCTGCGCGCGGACCCGCTGCTGGCGGGTGCGGAGGTGCTGCGGATGCCGGCGGGCTCCAACCCCTCGTACCTGGCGCCGGGGCAGTGGCGCCGGCTGCTGGAGGTGCTGGAGGACGAGCTCGGGCCGGCCCTCCTGGAGGACCGGCCCGGCCGGGGAGCGGGCGACGGGAATCGAACCCGCGTAGCTAGTTTGGAAGACTAGGGCTCTACCATTGAGCTACGCCCGCGTGAAGCACCCACCGGCAGCCCGCAGGACCGGCCGACGCCTCGCGGCACAGCTTAACGGGTCGTGAGCGGTAGCCTGCTGCAGTACCGCCGGCAGCGCGGCGGTGCGCGGGGTGTGGCGCAGCTTGGTAGCGCGTCCGCTTTGGGAGCGGAAGGCCCCCGGTTCGAATCCGGGTACCCCGACGGACCACGCGACCGGTCGCTGGCAGCAGCGAGCCGGTCGGGCAGGGGAGGCCCCGCCGCGGACGGCTAGCATTCCGCGGTGCGCCGGGGCAGCCCCGGCACCCCCGCACGCCTGACCACGACCTCCGCCCCGGCGGAGAGACCCCAGGAGATCCCTGCTGTGAAGAGCGACGTCGAGACCCTCAACCCGACCCGGGTGAAGCTGACCGTCGAGGTCGGCTACGACGAGCTGAAGCCCAGTCTCGACAAGGCCTACAAGACGATCGCCGGTCAGGTGCAGGTGCCGGGCTTCCGCCGGGGCAAGGTGCCGCCGCGCGTCATCGACCAGCGCTTCGGGCGCGCCGCGGTGCTGGAGGAGGCCGTCAACGACGCCCTGCCGAAGTTTTACCAGCAGGCCGTCGAGGCCTCGGACCTGCGCCCGCTGGGCCAGCCGACCGTCGACGTCTCTCAGGCGCCGGACCCCAAGGACGGCGGTGACCTGAAGTTCTCCGTCGAGGTGGACGTCCGCCCGACGCTGGAGCTGCCGGACCTGTCGACCCTGGCCGTCACCGTCGACGACCTGCAGGTGCCCGAGGAGGAGGTGCAGACGCGCCTGGACGCGCTGCGCGAGCGCTTCGGCACCCTCACCGGCGTCGACCGCGCCGCCGCCGACGGCGACTTCGTCTCCATCGACCTGCGCGCCGAGATCGACGGCGAGGAGATCGAGACGGCCAAGGGCATCAGCTACCGCATCGGCCAGGGCAACATGATCGAGGGCCTGGACGAGGCGCTCACCGGGCTGTCGGCCGAGGACTCGACGACCTTCGCCGCGCCGCTGGCCGGCGGGGAGCGCAAGGGCGAGGACGCGCAGATCACCGTGACCGTGCAGTCGGTCAAGGAGCGCGTGCTGCCCGAGGCCGACGACGACTTCGCCCAGCTGGCCAGCGAGTTCGACACCCTGGAGGAGCTGCGGGCCGACCTGCTCAAGCAGGTCGAGCAGTCCAAGCGCTTCGAGCAGGGCCTGCAGGCGCGCGACAAGGTCCTCGACAAGCTGCTCGAGGTCGTCGAGGTGCCGGTGCCCGAGTCGCTGGTGGAGGCGGAGATCCACGCCCACCTGGAGCGCGAGAACCGCCTCGAGGACGCCGAGCACCGCGCGGAGATCGAGGAGAGCACCCGCCAGGCCATCCGCAGCCAGCTGCTGCTGGACGCCCTCGCCGAGCGCGAGGAGATCGGCGTGGAGCAGGGCGAGCTCATCGAGTACCTGGTCGGCCAGGCCCAGCAGTACGGCATGGACCCCAACCAGTTCGTGCAGATGGTGGACGGCGCCGGCCAGGTGCCCTCGATGGTCTCCGAGGTCCGCCGCCGCAAGGCGCTGGCCGTGGCGATGGAGCAGGCGACGGTCACCGACGCCTCCGGCAACGCCGTGGACCTCGAGGAGCTCGTGGGCGAGGACGAGGGCGAGACCGCCGCGGTGACCTCCGACGTGGTCGCCGAGGGCCCGGTGCCCTCCGGGCAGGACGAGACCGGCCAGACGGTCGACCCGACCGGCGAGGACGAGCAGGCCGCGGCCGAGCAGGTCGCCGACCAGGCCTCCGCCGGCGGCGGCACCGAGGCCGGCGTCGAGGGCGCCACCGAGGGCGACAAGAGCTGAACCCGTCGCTGTGGGCGCACCCGCCGCGGTGCGCCCACAGCGAAAAGGGCCTGGTCCCGACATGGCCGTCGGGGGCTGCGCGTTAGGGTCGATCGAGATCGGCGGACGGTTCCGCCGACCCTCGCCGGCTCGTCCGGCCGGGGGTGGTCGACGCCAGGAGAGGGCCAGGGAACAGCGTGAGCGAGATCTTGAGCGCACCGGGACTGGTGGTGCCGCAGCAGGCCCGGGGCAACCAGCCGGGCATGGGCCTGGACGACAACGTCTACCAGCGGCTGCTGCAGCAGCGGATCATCTGGCTCGGTTCCGAGGTCCGGGACGAGATGGCCAACGCCATCTGCGCGCAGCTGCTGCTGCTCGCGGCCGAGGACCCGGACGCGGACATCTTCATGTACATCAACTCGCCCGGCGGCTCGGTCTCCGCGGGCATGTCGATCTACGACACGATGCAGTACATCAAGCCGGACGTGGCGACGATCGCCACCGGGCTGGCGGCCTCGATGGGCCAGTTCCTGCTGTGCGCGGGTGCCCCGGGCAAGCGCTCGGCCCTGCCGCACGCCAAGATCATGATGCACCAGCCCCTGGGCGGGCTCGGCGGCTCCGCGAGCGACATCAAGATCCTCGCCGAGCAGATCATCATGACCAAGCGGCAGATGGCCGAGCTGATCGCGCAGCACTCCGGTCAGACCTTCGAGAAGATCACCGCCGACTCCGACCGCGACCGCTGGTTCACCGCGGAGGAGGCCCGTGCGTACGGCCTCATCGACCACGTCGTGGGCCACACCAGCGAGGTCGAGGGCGGGGGCGGCACCGGTGCGTGACCCCTTCCGCCTCCAGCACCCCGACCAGATGGGAGACCGCCCCGTGAACCCGCAGTCCGGTCGCTTCGACCCGGCGTACGGCCCGTCCGCCCGCTACGTGCTGCCGCAGTTCGAGGAGCGCACGTCCTACGGGATGAAGCGCTCCGACCCGTACACCAAGCTCTTCGAGGACCGGATCATCTTCCTCGGCGTGCAGGTGGACGACGCGTCGGCGGACGACATCATCGCCCAGCTCATCGTCCTGGAGTCCCAGGACACCGAGCGCGACATCATCATGTACATCAACTCGCCGGGCGGCTCCTTCACCGCGCTGACGGCGATCTACGACACGATGCAGTACATCCGCCCGGACATCCAGACGTACTGCATGGGCCAGGCGGCCTCGGCCGCGGCCGTGCTGCTGGGCGCGGGCACGCCGGGCAAGCGCTTCGCGCTGCCCAACTCGCGCATCCTCATCCACCAGCCGGCGATGGCCGGCGGCGACTACGGGCAGGCCTCCGACCTGGAGATCCAGGCCAACGAGATCCTGCGCATGCGCACGTGGCTGGAGGAGACCCTGGCCCACCACTCCAACCGCAGCGTGGAGCAGGTGCGCGAGGACATCGAGCGCGACAAGTTCCTCACCTCCGCCGAGGCCGTCGAGTACGGGCTCATCGACGAGGTCCTCACCAGCCGCAAGGCGTCCGCGGCTCCGCAGCTGCGCTGAGCACGTAGCGTCACTCATCTGTAGCAGTGCGTGAGCACGAGGCGCGCGCCCGGGGGGCCGGTCTGGCACCGTGTCCCCCGGGGGCGTGTAATGGGTCGGGCGCGAGGTGTCCGGCAGGTAGCGTGACAGCACGCGACGCGACCGGGCGGTGCGCCCGTCGGCCCCCGGGTCGCGGTCCAGCAGCACGAGGAGAGGAATCCGTCGGTGGCACGCATCGGTGACGGTGGCGACCTGCTGAAGTGCTCCTTCTGCGGCAAGAGCCAGAAGCAGGTCAAGAAGCTCATCGCGGGCCCCGGCGTCTACATCTGCGACGAGTGCATCGACCTCTGCAACGAGATCATCGAGGAGGAGCTCGCCGAGGCCAACGACCTGGGCCTGGTGGAGCTGCCGAAGCCGAAGGAGATCTTCGACTTCCTCGACCAGTACGTCATCGGCCAGTCGTCGGCCAAGAAGTCGCTGGCGGTGGCCGTCTACAACCACTACAAGCGCATCCAGATCGGTGAGCCGACGGCCAAGAACCGCGACGACGCGGTCGAGATCGCCAAGTCGAACATCCTGCTCATCGGTCCCACCGGCTGCGGCAAGACCTACCTCGCGCAGACGCTGGCCAAGATGCTCAACGTCCCCTTCGCGATCGCCGACGCCACGGCGCTCACCGAGGCCGGCTACGTCGGCGAGGACGTCGAGAACATCCTGCTCAAGCTCATCCAGGCCGCCGACTACGACGTCAAGAAGGCCGAGACGGGCATCATCTACATCGACGAGGTCGACAAGATCGCCCGCAAGTCGGAGAACCCGTCGATCACCCGCGACGTGTCCGGCGAGGGCGTGCAGCAGGCCCTGCTGAAGATCCTCGAGGGGACCACCGCCAGCGTGCCGCCGCAGGGCGGGCGCAAGCACCCCCACCAGGAGTTCATCCAGATCGACACGACGAACGTGCTGTTCATCGTGGGCGGGGCCTTCGCCGGCCTGGACCGCATCATCGAGTCCCGCTCCGGCAAGCAGGGCCTCGGCTTCGGCGCCCAGCTGCGCCCGACGTCGGCCGCGGCGGCCGAGCCGACCTTCGCCGACGTCATGCCCGAGGACCTCATGAAGTTCGGGCTCATCCCCGAGTTCATCGGTCGCCTGCCGGTCATCACCTCGGTGGAGAACCTCGACCGCGAGGCCCTCGTGCGCATCCTCACCGAGCCCCGCAACGCCCTGGCCAAGCAGTACCAGCGGATGTTCGAGCTGGACGGGGTGGAGCTGGAGTTCACCGACGACGCGCTGGAGGCCGTGGCCGACCAGGCGATCCTGCGGGGGACCGGTGCCCGCGGTCTGCGCGCCATCATCGAGGAGGTCCTGCTCCCCGTGATGTTCGACGTCCCCAGCCGCGACGACATCGCCCGCGTGGTGGTGACCCGCGAGGTCGTGCTGAAGAACGTCAACCCGACGCTCGTGCCGCGCGAGGCGCCGCAGCGCAAGCCGCGCGAGCGCCGCGAGAAGTCCGCCTGACCCAGCGGTCCACCCGGCCGGGAGCGCACGAGCGAGGGCCCCGCACCAGCTGGTGCGGGG
>NZ_JBJLSF010000031.1:0-47756 GCF_050871885.1 Kineococcus aridisoli
CTGGTGGGTCCGTGGACGCCGGGAAAAGACCGCGCCGATGAGCTGATGCCCGCTGTCGCCGCGATGAGGAACTGTCACCGACCTCAAAGTCGCCGCAAAGCGCGGGATGCGCGACCTCGCGGTCATCTCGCGCTCAGTGCGCGATCACCGGGAGGCCGTGACGGCGCGGTCGTGACGATGCCCACGCACCTGGCCCGACTGGTACCAGAGCGGTACCATTGACTCGTGGCGATGAACCTCCGACTGACCGACGAAGAGACCGACGCCCTGCGCCGCCGCGCCGAGCAGGAGGGCCGCTCCATGCAGGAAGTCGCCCGCACCGCCATCGGCGAGTACGTCTCCGACCGCCCCGCCCGCCTGCGCGCGGCCATCGACCGGGTGCGCACCGAGGACGCCGAACTCCTCGCCCGCCTCGCACGGTGACCCAGCCCGAACACCCGCTGGACCACCTCTCCACCGAGGACCTGCTCGAGATCGCCGCCGGCGTCGTCGAGGACGTGCAGGTCCTCGACCTGGGTCTGCTCGCCTCCGCCGCCGCACGAGCGCGCACCACCGTCTTCGGCCGCGAGGCCTACCCCACCCTCGCCGACAAGGCCGCTGCGCTGATGCACTCCCTGGCCCGCAACCACCCGCTGGTCGACGGCAACAAGCGTCTGGCGTGGTCCGCGACCCGCGTCTTCTGCCTGCTCAACGGCACCGACCTGCTCATGCACGTCGACGAGGCCGAGCAGATGGTGCTGGCCGTGGCCGCAGGGGACCTCGATGCTGCGGAACTGGCGAAGGTGATCAGCCGGCACCTCGCATAGGACGCACGAGCATCCCGTGCCGCAGGCGGAGCGAACGCGACGTCACGGTCATCCCGCCGTCCGGGCGGCTGGCGACCCAGCGGTCATGTCGACGAGCGGGTGGTCGACGGGCGCGTTCGGCGGGCGCGAGTCGACCACGCGGCGCGTGCGTCGAAACGGCGGCCGCGCCCGCCGGGGGTCGACCTCAGAGCCCCAGGCGGTCGGCGAGCGCCTCGATCGTGGCCTCGGCGAAGGCGTCGGCCGGGTCGAAGGTGTTCGCCAGCTGGCCGAACAGCTCGCTGCTGACCAGTCCCAGCAGGGCCGTCCAGCACTGGGCCGCGGTGACGATGAGGGCTGGTGACACCTCACCAGCCCCGGCCGCGGCGACGCGAGCCGCGCCCTCGGCCAACTGCGGCGCCACGTGCGAAGGAGTCGCGGGAGCCTGCAGCCCCTCCAGCACCGACAGCAGCGCCAGCGGAACCCGCGCGCCGGCCGCCGTGGTCTGCTCGTCGCCCCGGTAGCCGGGCACGGGCGAGCCGTGGATGAGGGCGTACTCGTGCGGGTGCTCCAGGGCCCACGCCCGGAAGGCGCGGCAGCCACCGGTGAAGCGGGTACGGCGCGATGCCCCGCGCCGGGGGAGGGTCGTGGCCTCGACCGCGTCGGCGACGTCGTCGTAGGCCTGGACGATCAGCGCCGTCAGCAGCTCATCGCGCGTGGCGAAGTACCGGTAGAGGGCGGAAGAGGCCAAGCCCAGCTCGCGGGCCACGGCGCGCACCGACAGCGCGGCCGCGCCGGAGGCGGCGAGCTGGCGCCGGGCGGCGGCCAGGATGTCGGCGGTGAGCTCGCGACGGGCGCGCTCACGGGCGCTCAGGGCGGCAGGCACGTCCTGATCCTCTCACGAGCCGGAGCACCGCTCACTTCTCAGAGCAGTGCTCTTGTCGAGGTGCGCCGGCGAGTGCACACTGGTCCGCATGACGAGATCAGTGCTCTCTTCCAAGACCACCGCTCGCACTCCCGTTCCGCGCTACATCGCCCCGGACCTGCTCACCCGACGCGTGCTCAACCCCCTGGTGGCTGCCGCGACACGTCTGGGGCTGCCGCTGGCGGGCTCGCGCGTGCTCGCCGTGCGCGGACGCAGCAGCGGGCAGTGGCGCACGACTCCGGTGAACCCCCTCACGATCGACGGGGTGCGCTACCTCGTGTCCCCCCGCGGCACCACGCAGTGGGTGCGCAACCTGCGGGCTGCGGGCACCGGAGAGCTGCGCTGGGGCCGGCGCTCGGAGGCCTTCACCGCGGTGGAGGTGTCCGAGGCGGACAAGCCGCCGCTGCTGCGGGAGTACCTGCGCCGCTGGGCGTGGGAAGTCGGTCTCTTCTTCGAGGGGGTCGACGCCGACGCGAGCGAGGCGGAGCTGCTGGCCGCAGGGCCCAAGCACCCGGTGTTCCGGATCACGACCGCCGCCACTGCGTCCTGAGGATCCCCCCGCGAGGCGAGGGGCGGGTAGCTGCACCGGTTCGTGGCACCGGTTCGTGGCACCGGTTCGCACCATCGTGCCGGAGGGCTCTCAGCGCCGCTCCCCCCGCGGTGACCGGGTGATGCCCCACCCCACCACCGAAGACCTCGATCGCGGGCATCGGCTCGCGGTGCCCTGCGAGGATGCCCTCGTGAGCACGACCGGGGAGCCGCGCCGACCGGACGTCACCACCGTCGAACTGGTGGGCGGCGTCGAAGCGCTCGGCGTCGAACTGCACGAGCACGACGAGCGGTGGGCGGGCACCTACCTCGAGCACCGCAGGCGGATCCAGCACGCCCTGGCGGCGGTGGACGTCGACGTCGAGCACATCGGTTCCACCTCCGTGCCCGGGCTGGCGGCCAAGCCGATCATCGACGTCGTGGTCGTGGTGGACGACATCACCGCCGAGGAGGACTACCTCGACGCGCTGCTGGCCGCCGGGTACGAGCTGCGGGTCCGCGAACCCCGGCACCGCCTCGTGCGCACACCGGCGCGCGACGTCCACGTGCACGTGTACGGGCGGGGCGATCCCGCCATCGACGAGTACCTCCTGCTGCGCGACCACCTGCGCTCCGACGCGGAGGACCGCGCCCTCTACGAGAGCACCAAGAGGGCCCTGCTGAGCGAGCGCTGGGACGACACGAACGCCTACGCCGACGCCAAGACCGAGGTCATCGACGCGATCAAGGCCCGGGCACGGGCTGCTCGCGGGCGGTGAGGAGCGGGCGCTAGGGAGCGCCCACGTCGAGCCAGGCGGCGGTGTCCACCGGCAGCACGCCCTCCGGCGCCGGGCCCGAGCGGACGAGCAGGCGCGCACCGGACGGCAGCGCCACCGCCCGCGGGCCGAAGTTCACCTGCACGAGGACCCGCCCGCGCCGGAAGGCGAGCACGCCCTCGGGGGCCTCGCACCACCGCAGCGGTTCGGGGCCGGTCAGCAGCTCGCGGCGCAGCCGCAGCGCGCGCCGGTAGAGGCTGAGCGTGGAACCCTCGTCGCGCGCCTGCGCCGCCGCGGTCAGCGCCGCCCAGTGCGGCGGCTGCGGCAGCCGCGGCGCGGGCGCGCCGGGCGGGGAGAACCCGAACGGCGGGCGCTGCCCCGACCACGGCAGCGGGACCCGGGAACCGTCGCGGCCGGGGTCGCGGCCTCCGGAACGGGTGTGGATGGGGTCCGTGCGCAGGTCGGCGGGGATGTCCTCGACCTCCTCCAGACCGAGCTCCTCGCCGGCGTAGACGTAGACCAGCCCCGGCAGCGCCGTCGTCAGCAGGGCGGCCGCCCGGGCGCGGGCGCGCCCCAGCGCGAGGTCGGGGACCTCGCTGCCCCACCGCGCCCGTTCGGAGACGTTGGAACCGTGCTCGGGCGGTTGCGAGCGCGCGTAGCGGGTCACCTGCCGCACGACGTCGTGGTTGGTCAGCGCCCACGCGCTCGGCGCGCCGGTGAGCTGGGCGACGGCCAGCCCGCGCTCGATCACGCGGCGCCACGGCCCCTCCCGCCAGGCCACGTGCAGGGGGTCGAACTCGAAGGCCATGTGCAGCTCGTCGGGGCGCAGGTACAGCGGCAGCCGCTCGCGCCGCGCCACCCACGCCTCGGCGACGAACACCCGCGGCGGGTCGTACGCGTCGGCCACCGCGCGCCACTCCCGGTACACCTCGTGGACCTCGTCCTGGTCCCAGCCCGGGTGCTCCTCGGTGCGCCGGTCGCGGCCCAGCGCGTCGGGCAGGCCCTCCTGCTTGAGCAGGCCGTGGGCGACGTCGACGCGGAAGCCGTCGACGCCGCGGTCGAACCAGAACCGCAGGACGTCGACGAACTCGGCGCGGACCTCGGGGTTGCGCCAGTCCAGGTCCGGCTGCTCGGGGGCGAAGGAGTGCAGGTACCACTCCCCCGGCCGCCCGTCGGCCCCGGTCGTCCGCGTCCACGACGGCCCGCCGAAGCAGCTCTCCCAGTCGTTGGGCGGCAGGGAGCCGTCCTCGCCGCGGCCGGGGCGGAAGAGGTAGCGGGCACGGGCGCGCTCGTCCCCGGCGAGCGCGGCGCGGAACCAGGCGTGGGTGTGCGAGGTGTGGTTGGGCACGATGTCCAGGAGCACCTTCAGGCCCAGCGCGTGCGCCTCCCGCAGGAACTCCTCCGCCTGCGCGAGACCGCCGAGGGCGGCGTCGACGTCGCGGTAGTCGGTGACGTCGTAGCCGTTGTCCACGCCCGGCGAGGGGTACCAGGGGTTCACCCACACCGCGTCCACGCCGAGGTCGGCCAGGTGCTGCAGCCGCGAGCGCAGCCCGGGCAGGTCGCCGACGCCGTCCCCGTCGCCGTCCGCGAAGCTGCGCGGCACGACCTGGTAGACGGCGGCGGTGCGCCACCACGCGAGCGCGGCCGCGCTCCCGTCGGCGGACGGCGTCCCGTCGGCGACCGGCCCGGTGGGGGTGCTCACCCGCGGCGGGTGGTCAGCGGATGGAGCGGTCGGCCTGCTCCAGCAGGCGCTCCAGGTCCTCGCGGGTCAGCCGCCGCGGCTCGGCGGGGTCACCGCTGACGGTGTAGGCGGGCGCGTAGCCGGGCTGGTCGCGCTGCACGCGCCAGCTGTCGGCCAGACCGCCGATGTCGAAGACGTCGTAGCCGATGCTGTCGATGAACTCGGCGACGGTCCGCTCGGCGGCCTCGTCGTCGCCGGCGATGACGAGCGTCGTGCGGTCGGGGGCACCGGCGGGACGCTGCAGCTCCCCGAGGTTCTGGGCGAAGATGTTGTTGAAGGCCTTCACCACGCGCGCGCCCGCGAAGTGGCGCTGGACCAGCTCGCTGGTGGTCAGCTCGTGGCTGTCGAGGGCGGCGGTGTCGCCGTCGCGCTCGGGGTAGTAGTTGCAGGTGTCGATGACGACCTTGCCGTCCAGCAGGTCCGCCGGCAGGTCCTGCACGCGCCCCAGCGGGATCGTCACCACGACGAGCTCCCCGGCCGCGGCGGCCTCCTCGACGGTCCCCGCGCGCGCCCGCGGACCGAGCTGGTCCACGAGGCCGGCCAGCGACTGCGGGCCGCGTGAGTTGGCGATGACGACGTCGTGACCGGCGTCGACCGCCAGCCGCGCCAGGACGCTGCCGATGTTGCCGCTGCCGATGATCCCGATGGTGCTCATGCCCGGTGCAAGACGGTGCGGGCGCCGGGCATTCCCTGGACGCGCCGCAGCGCGGCGCGTCCAGGGGATGCCCGGGCCTCACCCGCGTGCCGGGGGAGCTCGATCCGCACGGCGACGCCGTGGTCGCGCAGTTCCAGGTGGACCGGGTCGATCCGGGGCCCGTCCTCCGACCCCGCTCCCGCGACGCTGAGCGACGTGAGGAAGCCGGACGCCGGGTCGACCCCCATCGCGAGGCCGGGGGCGCTGGAGCGCGAGCCGGTCCAGCAGCCCCGTTCGTCCCGGGTGGGCGGTCCGCTCAGCAGGACCATCGACAACGCGCCGGCCTCCGGGACGAGCGGGGTGCCGCGCTGACCGACGTCATCGTCGCCGCCCCCGTCGTCAGGTCCGTGCACCCGTGGGCGGAGGTCTCGGCCGCACCCTCGACCGGGGTGCGCCAGGAGTACCGCGCGGTGCCGGCCGCGAGGGTGCGCGCGTGCGCGTCCAGGACGGCGCGCAGGGCGTCGGCGGGTCCGGTGGTCCTCTCGTCGGGGTGCACCCGCTCAACGCCTCCAGAGGAGGTGGTGCACGACCCCGCTGGGGCTGGGGACGACGTCGTGGTGGAAGCGGTCGTCGAGCTCGTCCGCAGAGGTCCACAGCCGGCTGCCCGAGCCCAGCTGCAGCGGTGCGACCACGACGTGCAGGGTGTCGACGAGGTCGGCGTCGAGGAAGGCGCGGATGGTCTGCGCACCCCCGCCGAGGCGGACGTCCTTCCCGCCGGCGGCCGCGCGGGCCTGCTCCAGGACGTCGGCGGGAGGGCCCTGGACGAAGTGGAACGTGGTGTCGGCGAGGGTGAAGGACGGGCGCGGGTGGTGGGTGAGCACGAGGACGGGGGTGTGGAAGGGGGGCTCATCGCCCCACCACCCCCGCCACCGGTGATCCTCCCAGGGCCCGCGGTGCGGGCTGAACTTGTTGCGCCCCATGATCTCCGCGCCGATGCCGTGGTGGAAGTCGCGGAGCAGGTGGTCGTCGAGCCCGCGGGAGCCCCCGGGGGCGGTGCGGCCGGGGAAGCCGGCGGTGGCGAGGGCCCAGGACATCAGGACGGCCGGGTCGGCGTGGCCGAAGGGCCGTCGCAGGCTCTGGCCGTCGCCTGCGCCGTAGCCGTCGGCGGAGACGGTGAAGTTCTGCACCTTCAGCAGCTGGGTCACGGCTCTCCTCGGTCCGGTGGGCACGCTCGTCGAGGGAGACCCCCGCCGTCGCCCGATCTCATCGCCCGACCCACCGCCGGGACCCCGTCGAGGTGCCGCTCCAGCTCGGCGGGGCCGGCCGAGCGCTGCGCGGCGGCCCGTGCCCCGCAAGGTGCCGCAGGACCTCGTCCGCGGCGGCCTCATCGGGTGCGCGGAGGTGGTCCCGGGAGTCAGCGGCGGGACGGTCGCCCTGGTCACGGGGGTCTACGGGCACCTCATCACCTCGACCGGTCACGTCGTCAGCGCCGCCCGGGCCGGGCTGACGGGCGGTCCGGGCGCGGCCGCGGAGCACCTGCGCCGCGCCCGGTGGTCGGTCGTCGTCGCCGTCCTGGTCGGCATGGTCGTGGCCCTGCTGGTCGCGACGACCGTCCTGGAACCCGTCGTCACCGAGCACCCGGTCGGCTCCCGCGCGGTGTCCTTCGGCCTGGTGCTGGTCTCGGTGGTCGTCCCGGCCCGCGTGGTCGGGCGCTGGTCGCGGCGGCGGCGGCCGTCGCGGTCTGCGCGCTCGTCCTGCCCGGCATCTCTGGGTCCTTCCTGCTGCTGACCCTCGGGCTGCACGAGGTCACCCTGGCGGCCGTCAGCGAGCGCGACCTGGCCTACCTGGGCGCCTTCGCGCTCGGGGCGGTGGTCGGGCTGGCCTCCTTCGTGCGGGTCCTGCAGCACCTGCTGCTGCGCCACGCCGACTTCACGCTGTCGGTGATGACCGGTCTCATGGTCGGCTCGCTGCGGGCGCTGTGGCCCTGGCAGGACGAGGACCGCACGCTGCTGGCCCCCGGCGCCGACGTCGGGGCCGTGGCGGCCCTGGCCCTGGCCGGAGCCGTCGGAGTGGCCGTCCTGCTGCTGGTGCAGTCCCGCCTGGACGAGGAGCGGCCCGGCCGGCGGTGAGCCGGGCCTCGGCGCAGCGGGCCTCAGGCACCGCGCGGGGCGTACATGACGACCCCGACACCGGCCAGGCAGACCAGGGCGCCGGCCACGTCGAAGCGGTCGGGGCGGAAGCCGTCGACGAGCACGCCCCACGCCAGCGAGCCGGCGACGAAGATGCCGCCGTAGGCGGCCAGGACGCGCCCGAACTCCGCCTCCGGCTGCAGCGTGGCCACGAAGCCGTACAGGCCCAGGGCGATGACGCCGGCGCCGATCCACAGCCAGCCGCGGTGCTCGCGCACGCCCTGCCACACCAGCCAGGCCCCGCCGATCTCGGCGAGGGCGGCGAGGGCGAACAGGGCCAGGGAACGCGCGAGGCTCATGCCGCCACCGTAGGGCGCCCCCGCAGCGGCACCGGCGTCAGCGCCTTCCCCGGCGGCGCGGCCGGGCACGCGCGGGTGCATGCTCGCGGGGTGCGCAGGTGGGACCCGGTCCAGGAGCAGGGGACGCGCCACCAGCGGCGGATCGCGGCGGCGGGCGCCCCGGAACCCCCGACCGCGCACGTGGCGGGCTTCGAGCACTACCCGCGCTTCTACGCCAAGCGGCGCAACGGCCGGGTGGTCGACGTGGACACCTCCTTCGACGTGCTCGTGCGCTCCGCCCGCGGCGGCTGGTCGGCGGGGACGACGGTGACGGCCACCCACCAGGCGCCCGACAGGCACCCGGTGGTCGTGGAGGAGCCGACGGCCGGCGGGCACGTCTCCAGCCGGTGGGTGCCGGAGGTCCCCGGCGGCCCGGTCGCCCAGCTGGTCGCGGCGCTGCGGACGCTGCGGGCCCTGGACGCCTCGCTCGCACCGGGGGTCCAGGAGGGCGCGGCGCCCGGGTCGGCCGCGCAGCGCTCGCAGCAGGCGTGGCTGGACGGCGAGGTCAGGGCGGGGATCGACGGCTTCCGGGTCGAGTGCACGCTGCCCGCCGGGCACGAGGGGCCGTGCGAGGCCCGGGCGCAGCTGGGGGACCTGGTGTGGCGGTGGGACCCCCGCGAGCAGGTCGTGCTCGACTGACGCGCGCTCGGCCCGGGCGCGCTCGACCGGGCAATCCGCTCCCCCGTCCCGCCCCCGCCGGGCGGGTCAGCGCTCCCCGGCGGGCTCGCCGTCCTCGACGACGATCGTGCGCATCCAGCCGGGCACGCCCTCCCGCTCGCCGTCCAGCAGCAGCACCACGTACGCGGCGTCGGGGTTCTCCGGCGGCGGCTGCTGCGGCCACGGGGTGTCGCCGTCGGTGGCGACCAGGACGAGGTCGACCTTCGGGCGCAGCGCGGCGGCCGCGGCGATGCCGACGCGCATGTCGGTGCCGCCGCCGCCGACCATCACCACGTCCTGCACCCGCCGCACCCGCTGCACCCGCCCGGCCGCGGCGTCGCAGGCGATGACCTGCACCGCGCCGCCGTGCGAGCGCCGCAGGACCGCCTCCGTCTCCGCCTGGACGCGCCCGAGCATCTCCTCGGTCACCGAGGCCGAGGTGTCGACGACCACGGCGGCGCGCGGCGGGCGCGGCTGGCGCATCGCGGGCAGGACGACCCCCGGGGTGGAGGCGCTGCGCCGCGAGGGGCGCGCGTAGGAGTAGTCGCGCATCCCGGCCACGTGCGCGCTGACCCGGCGGGTCACGCTCAGCAGCTCCCGGCGCCAGTCGACCACGGGGGCGAGGACGGAGGTGGCCCACCGCTGCAGCCCCGCGGGCACCGAGCCCCGCGAGCGCACGTGCTCGAGGACGTTGCGCGCGGTCTGCCGGCGGATCAGCTCGGCGCGCCCGGCGTCCACGCTGCCGTCGTCGTCGCCGGCGGCGTCGCGGCCGCTGCTGTCGCCCTCCCAGTCCCGGCGCGGGCCCCCGGCGCCGGAACCGCAGTCGTCGTAGCCGGCCGGCGCGGGGCGCGGACCCTGCGCGGGCGGGCGCGCACCGCCGACGGTCAGCGGCGCCACCGCCCGCTCCCCGCCGGTGGTGACCGCGACGAGGTAGGAGCCGTCCGCCAGCACTCGGGTCAGCTCGAGGTTCACCACGTGCGGGCCGACGAGCACCGGCGGGCCCGTCGCGCCGCTCACCGGGGCGAGCCCGGCCGCCGCGTCGAGGACCTCGACGGTGCTGCCGGCGTCGAAGGAGACGTCGTCGCCGACACCGGCCAGGGCCGCGGGGACCGGGTGACCGCTGGGCAGCCGGTCGGGGCTGAGGTCCAGGTGCGGCACGCCCACGGGCAGCACCGCCTGCACGACCTCCTCGCCGGTGCGCACCCGCACGACGTGCGCGCCGTCGGCGACCGGCCCGAGGGTGAACGTCAGGTAGGTGTCGCCGACGCGGGTGACGTCGGCCACCACGTCCAGCGCGGCGCCGGCGGCGTCGAGGACCTCCACGGTGGAGGCGGCGGTGAAGCGGGTGTCGCGGCCGACGACCACGACCTTCTCGGTGGCGGCGCGGGAGCGGGGCAGGTGGTCCGGGCGCAGCGCGATCGTCGGTGCGCTCACCGTCAGCACGGCGCTCGCGCTGCCGCTCCCGCAGGTGACCTCGACGGTGTGCTCGCCGGCGGGCAGCCTCGTCAGCACCTCGAAGGAGGCGGTGCGGGTGTCGTGCACCGTCAGCGGGCCGGTGAGCGGTGCACCGCCCCCGCCGGTGCGGGCGCCGCCGTCGGCGCCGCGCACGACGACCGCGGCGGGCCCGGTGAGGAACGCGTCGCGGGTGCGGGCCAGCACGCGCGCGGGCACCCCGTGGTCCGGGCGCAACGTCGAGGGCAGCAGCAGCAGCCCGGGCGAGGCGGCCGCCAGCCGGCGGCCGGCGGGGCCGTCGACCAGCAGCCGGTAGATCTGCTCGGCGGTCATCCCCGGGTCGGCACCGGGCACCCGCTCGGGGAACCACGCCTTGACGGCGGGCAGGCGGATCCCGGCCGCCCGCAGGTCCTCGTTGATCGCGCAGTCACCGGCCTGGTTGAACAGCGCGGCGCGCTCGGAGGGTTCGGCGAGGGCCTCGAACCGCTCGTGGTGCCCGCGCAGGGGGTGCCCGACCTCGTGCAGCCAGACGCCGACGACCTCGGCGACGTCGAGGGTGAGGATGAACTCGGGGTTGTAGTACATCCGCCAGCGCGGGTCGATCCCGGCGGTGGGGATCGCGGTGGTGGGCACGGCCTTCACCGCGTACAGCGCGTCCGTCAGGTACGGCATGAGCTCACCGGCGCGGGCGCGGCCGGCCGCCAGGCGCAGCGCCGCCTGCTCCTCGACGGAGCTGCCCGCGGAACTCCCCGTCGAACCGCCCGCCGAACTCCTCGCGGAACTCCCCGTCGAACTCCCCGGGCCCCGCCGGGGGTCCGCGCGCCGCGGGTTCACGCGTCGCCGGTCAGCAGGCCGAGCTCGGTGAGGATCGGGCCGAGGGAGGTGATGACCTCCGGCGTCGGCATCGCCCCCGTCGGCCGGCCCTGCGCCCACCTGCGCCCGTAGGAGAAGGCGATGTCCGCGCTGCCGGCGTCGGCGATCCGGGCGAGCACCCGGCCGCAGGCCAGCCACCGCTCGACGGTGGTGTCCTGGGCGGTCGCCGCCCAGACCGAGGCCGCCACGGCGTACGTCTTGTCGGTGCGCCGGGGGTCCACGACCCAGGAGTCGGGGTCGCGCAGCAGCTCCTCGGGGTCGGGCAGGTCCAGGTCGCGGACGTAGGCCAGGAACGTGCCGGCCGCGGCGACGCCGACGGTCCCGGACACCAGGAGGGTGATCACCGTGCTGTTCACCCCCGCCGCCCGGGCGTGCGCGTACAGCCGTGCCGCCATCTCCCACGAGCGCGGGGTCGGGAAGGCCCGACCGGCCTCGTCCGAGGACGAGGGCATCCGCGTGACCAGCTCGGGCTTGGAGCCCAGGAACACCCCGACGAGCGTCGTCGTCTGCTCCAGCAGCTCCGCCACGCGCGCCTGCTCGGCCCGCGGGACGCGGACGGCCGGCCAGCCGCTGGTGAACCCCTCGCGCACGGTCTCCGCGTCCAGGCTCCACGTCAGGTGCAGGAAGCGGTTGGCCACCGGCGGGGCGAGGTCCCAGCCGTCGGCGGCGACGTCCGGCGGGTTCGCCGCGGCCACGGTGCGCACCTGCGCGGGCAGGCGCAGGTCGCCGACGACCCCCTCGAGGATCGGGCGCAGCAGCGCCGCCTGGGTGGCGGGCGGCGCGGTGGAGACCTCGTCGTAGAACTGGATCCCGCCGCGGCCCTCGCGCTCGACGGCGTCGCGCAGCCGCACCGCCCACGACGGCGGCGCCAGCGCGGCCGTCCCCGAGGCGGTGTCGACGACGGGCAGGCCCGCGAAGTCGCTGGGCTCGCGGATCGAGGCGATGACCGTCTCCAGGTGGGCGCCCATGCCGTCGGCCAGTTCGCGCACGACCGACGACTTGCCCTGGCCCGGCGGTCCCCACAGGACCACCGGGACGTTGGCGAGCAGGGCGATGCCCAGGGCGTCGCAGGTGTCGGTGTGCTGCTGGCTCATGCGGAGGTCCTCCGGGAGGCGTCGGGGAAGGGCTCGCCCAGCGCGCCCCGGAAGGCGGCGAGGAAGGCGATGCGGTCGGGGGTGAGCGTGCCGGCGGCGTGGGCGGCGGCGACGTCGGCCGCACCCAGCCCGGCGCCGGCCGCCGCGAGGACCAGGCGCAGGTCGAGGTCGCCGCCCGGGGGGTGGGCGGCCAGGAAGCCGCGCAGGTCGGCGTGCAGCTCGGCGAAGGCGAGGACCTCGTGCGGGTCCAGGTCGACGCGGTGCCCGCTGAGCAGGGCGCGGGCGCGCAGCCGCGCCGCCGGGTCGGTGAGGGCGACCGGTCCGCCGTCGAGGTGGGTCAGGCGCACGGTGGTCCCGATCGCGGCGATGCGCACCCGGTGCCCGACGGCGGGCAGCAGCAGGTGGCGGTGCAGCGTCACGAGGACCTCGGGCCAGTCGAAGGGCGGCTGCTCCGGCACCGGCGCCGGGGCGGAGGCCGGCCTGCTGCGCGTCAGGGTCGGCGGCGTCTCCGGCCGGCGGGGCCGCTGCGCGCGCCAGGCGTTCCAGACCGCGTCCGGGACGCCGCCGTGCGGCAGCGGCCGCACCGGCGGGTCCGCGACCAGGTCGACGGCGTCCAGCTCCACGCGGACCGGCGCCGGACCCGGGCGGGGGCGTCGGTGGCGGCGGCGGGCGGGCACCGACCGAGCGTAGGCACGGCCGCGGCCCCGCGCGCCCCGAGTGCGGGTGGTGTCAGGCCTTGACCCCGCCCGCGCCGAGCCCGGCCACGAGGTAGCGGCGGGCGGCGACCGCGATGAGCGCGATGGGCAGGACCAGCGCGATGCTGGCCGCGGCCAGCAGCTGGTAGGTCGAGGTCTCGTCGGCCCCGCGCTGGGCGGCGATGAACACCGGGATCGTCACCGCGTCGTTCTGCGTGAGGGTCAGCGCGATGAGGTACTCCTGGAAGGCGACCAGGAACGTGAACACGCCGGCCGTCACCAGACCCGGGCCCATCACCGGCACGATGACGCGGCGGAACGCGCCCAGGCGGCTGCAGCCGTCGACCATGGCCGCCTCGTCGAGCTCGACGGGGATGTCGCGGAAGAAGCCGACGAGCAGCAGCAGCGTGAACGGCATGTTGACCGCCACGAACGCGGCCACCAGGGCGATGCGGGTGTCGTACAACCCCACCGAGCGGGCGGCCTCGTACAGCGGCAGCACGACGGCGAAGCGCGGGACGGTGCGCAGCACGACCGCCAGCACGAGCAGGACGGGGCCGATGAGCCCGGCGTAGCGGGCGAACGCGTACGCCGCGGGGGCGCCGACGACGAGCATGACGAGGACCGCGGCGACCGCGACGAGCAGGGTGTTGAGCAGGATCTCCGCGAAGCGGGTGGCGCGCCACAGCTCGGTGAAGGCGTCGAACTGCGGGGTGAACGACCACGTCGGGGGGTTCGTGAACGCCGCGTAGAACGGCTTGACGGCCGTCAGCCCCGCCCACAGGAACGGGGTGAGCATCCCCAGCACGACGACCGCGACGACCAGCGTCGCGGCGAGCGTGCCCAGGCGCTCGCGGCGGCGGGCGGCCGCGCGGGCCCGCGCGTTCGCGCCGCCGTCGTCGGGGGTGCTCAGGCGCGGGCCGGTGCCGGTGGAGGACCTGGTGCTGCTCACAGGGCGCGCGCCCCCTTCCACGTCGAGCGCAGGAACGGCACGAGCAGCACCAGGGTGACGACCATCGTCAGCACGTTGACGGCGCTGCCCATCCCGAGCCGGAAGCTGTCGCCCAGGGCCACCTGGTACACGTACGTCATGAGCGACTCGGTGCCCAGCTGCTCGGCGGCGGGCGTCATGATGCGGATCGAGTCGAACACCTTCAGCCCGTCCATGACGGAGATGAGCAGCACGAAGGTGAACACCGGCGCCAGGGCCGGCACGACGAGGTAGCGCTGCTTCTGCCACCAGTTCGCACCGTCCAGGCTCGCGGCCTCCATCGGCTCGGCCGGCAGGGTCTGCAGCCCCGCCAGCAGCACCAGCACGACGAACGGCACCTCGTGCCACAGGGCGTGCAGCACGACGAGCAGGCGGGCCGGCCAGGTGTCCACCAGCCAGTTCACCTGCAGGCCGACCAGGCCGAGGACCTGGTTGACCACTCCTCCGAAGACGTCGTTGAACAGCCACGAGAAGTCGAGGGCGCCGACGACGGAGGGCACGATGTACGAGGCCAGCAGCAGGCCCAGCAGCACCGTGCGCCCGCGACGGACCCGCGCCAGCAGCAGCGCCAGCGCGTACCCGGCGGCCACCTTCAGGGCGGTGGCCACCAGGGCGTACCCGACGGTGAACGCGGCCGCGCCGCGGAAGCGCGCGCTGGCGAGCAGCTCGGAGTAGTTCGACAGGCCCGTGAACGTCCCCGGCTGCCCGACCGGCACGTTCTGGAAGCTCCACACCACGGTGGTCACCAGCGGCACCAGCAGCAGCCCGGCCATGAGGACCACGGCCGGGCCGGACAGCAGCAGGAAGTCCTTGCGGCGCACGTGCGCGCCTCAGTACCCGGCGGCGGCGATGGCCGCGACCGCGGCGGCCTGCGCGGCGGCCGCACCCTCCTGGGGGGTGGTCTCGCCGGCGACGGCCGCACCGATCGGGGCGCCGAGCGCGGTGTAGACGTCGGCCATGTACGGCACCTGCGGCAGCGGTTCGGCGTCCGGCAGCGTGGCCAGCGCGGCGTCCTTGACGGGCAGCTCCGCGGACTCGGCGATCTCGGTGCGCGCGGGGATCGTGGCGTTCGCGGCGGCCTTCGCGGCGCCCTCACCGGTGCCGATGCAGGCCAGCTGGAACAGCAGCTCCGGGTCGACCGAGGAGTTCGCCGCGATGGAGAACCCGTCCACGGACAGGTAGGTCATCGGCAGCCCGCCGGGTTCCACCGACGGCGGCACGGCGAAGGCGATCTGGTCGGCGAACTTGCTCTTGTCGGGGTCGGTGAGGTCGGCGACCCGCCCGGACATGAGCATGCCGAGCGCGGCCTGGCCGGTCTGCAGCTGGGTGATGACCTCGGGCGAGGAGAAGCTCATGACGGACTCGCTCATCACCGGGCGCAGCGAGGCCAGGGCGGTGATGGCCTTCACCGCCAGGTCGGTGTCCAGCGTCGGCACCGCCTGCCCGTCCTCGAACAGCGAACCGCCCAGGGAGTGCAGCGCCTGGTTGAACTGGCTGGCGATGTCGCCGGAGGGGTTGAACGGGATGGCCAGCGGGGCCTCCACCTCGGTCTGGTCCTTGATCGCCTGCGCGGTCTCGATGAGCTCGGCGAACGTCGTCGGCACCTCGCGGCCGACCTGCTCCAGCAGGTCCTTGCGGTACACCAGGACGGCGACGCCCCAGAACGTCGGCAGCGTGTACTGCTTGCCCTCGTAGGCGACGGCCTCCAGCAGCGCCGGGTCGATGCCGTCGAGGGCGTAGCGCTCGCTGTTGGCCTCGATCATGTCGTCCAGCTGCACCACCCAGCCGCGGTCGGCGTACAGCGGGCGGATGCTGCCGTAGGTCTCGACGATGTCGTAGCTGGCCGTGGGGCCGGAGAAGCTCTGCACGGCGCGCTGGTGCTGGCCGGCGAGGTCGGTCGGCGGCAGCTTGACCGTGAGGTTGCCGGTGCTGCAGCCGTCGGACATGGCCTTGGCGAACGGGTCGGTCGCGGTGCTCGCGTAGGAGAGCAGGTTGACCGTCGTGGCCGCGTCGGGGGCGTCGACGTCGCAGCCGCCGGCGGCGGCCTCGCCGGAGACCTCCGAACCGGCACCGCAGGCGGACAGGGCGCCGAGCGAGCCGGCGGCGGCGAGGGCGAGCAGGACGGAACGGCGAGCGGCGTTGCGGGTCACGGGGACCTCCGGGGGGACAGGCGCAGATCGTCGTCGTTTGCGCGGTGGGCGCACCCTCGAGGTGCTGGTCGGGGAGGACGGTCGGTGTTCGGCCGGTCGGACGGGCAGCAGGCGACGCACGAGCAGCCGGCGGGGTTCTCCACCGGCGGGTCGAGCTGACGATCGAGCCGACCGTACCGGGCGGGTGCTGCGCGTGCCCGACGAGGGCCCGGCGACGCGCGGGGCCCCCTCAAGCGGTGCTCCCCGACAGCCGATGGACAGCGCGTGAGCCACCCCGTCCCCTCCGCACCGCCCGAGGTCCCGGGGCCCGTCGCGGACTTCTCCACGGCCGCCGGGGCGACGCTGCGCCAGCTGCACGCGCGGCTGGGGATGGACATGTGGGCGGTCTCGCGCCGCGACGGCGAGGACTACGTCGTCCTGCAGGCGATCGACGCCACCTGCGTCGGGGTCCGCGCCGGCGACGTCCTGCCCTGGTCGGACACCTTCTGCGCGGCGACGGTCGCCGGCCGCGCGCCCCGCTTCGCCCTCGAGGTCGACGAGGTGCCCGGCTGGGCGCACGCCAGGGCCGCGACCGGCCTGCCCTTCCGCTCCTACCTGACCGTCCCGATGACCGCACCCGACGGCGCCGTGCTCGGCACCGTCTGCGCCGGCTCGCGCACCCGCGTCGGCGAGCGGGTGGAGCAGCACGTCGCGGAGGTCGAGCTGGCCGCCGGGCTGCTGGGCACCGTCCTGGCCTACGAGCTGCGCCTGGAGCAGGAGGCCCGCCGCGCCGAGCACGCCGAGTCGACCGCCGGCCGCGACGCGCTCACCGAGCTGGGCAACCGGCGGGCCTGGGACCTCGCGCTGGCCGCCGAGGAGGCGCGGGCGCGGCGCCTGGGCTCCACGGCCTCGGTCGTCGTGGTCGACCTCGACGGGCTCAAGCAGGTCAACGACTCCCTCGGCCACGCGGCCGGCGACGCCCTCATCCTGCGGGCGGCCGACGCGCTGCGCCGGCTGCGGCCGGAGGACTTCGCGGCCCGCACCGGCGGCGACGAGTTCGCCCTGCTGCTGCCGGGCGCCGACGCGGCCGCCGCCGCCCGGGTGGTGGAGCGGGTGCGCGCGGACCTGGCGACCGCCGGCGTCGGCGCGTCCGTGGGAGCGGCGACGCGGCGGGCCGGGGCGGGGCTGGTGGCCGCCTGGCAGGAGGCCGACGCGGCCATGTACGCCGACAAGGCCGCTCGCGCCGGGCGCCGGGAGCGCACCCGCGCGGGCACCGCGCGCCCGCAGGTGCACCCGGCCCTGTTCACCACCGACCCCGAGCACGGTTCCACCGCCGCGCAGATCGTCCGGCTGCTCGACGTCGCGCGCCGCCAGCTGGGCATGGACGCGGCCGCCGTCGGGCAGTTCGACGGCGACACGTGGGCGGTGCGGCACCTGGCGGCCGGACCGGGCGTGCCGGCGCTGACGGGGTTCCGCTGGGAGCGGGCCGGGACCTTCTGCGAGCGCGTGCTCGACGGGCGGCTGGAACCGGTCGTGCCCGACGCCCTGGCGCACCCGGTGACCGCCGACCTGCCGCTGCGCGCCGAGCTCGGCGTCGGCGCCTACGTCGGGGTCCCGCTGCGCCGCCGCGACGGCAGCCTCTACGGGACCCTGTGCGCGCTGTCGCGCACGCCGCAGCCGGCGGCCGGTCCCCGCGACGCCGGTGTCCTGGAGATCGTCGCCGAGGCGCTGGAGGAGCTGCTGACCCGCGAGGAGCAGCGGGCCGAGGACCGCCACGGCGTGCTGGCGCGCCTGGACCTGCTGCGCCGCGACGGCGGCCCGCGGCCGGTGTACCAGCCGGTCGTGGAGCTGGGCTCCCTGCGCACGGCGGGCACCGAGGCGCTGACGCGCTTCCCCACCGGCACGCCCGACGAGTGGTTCGCCGACGCCAGGCGCATCGGCGCCGGCGAGGAGCTGGAGCTCGCGGCGCTGCGCGCCGCGCTGGGGCAGCGGCCCGCGGGCCCGGGGTTCCTGTCCCTGAACGTCAGCCCCGCCGTGGCCGCCTCGCCGGGCCTGGCGCGCGCGCTGGAGGGCCGGCGCCTGGACGACCTCGTGCTGGAGGTCACCGAGCACGAGCGCGTCGAGGACTACCCGGCGCTGCTGCGCCACCTGGCCCCGCTGCGCGCCGCGGGGCTGCGCATCGCCGTCGACGACGCGGGTGCCGGGTTCGCCAGCATGCGCCACGTCCTGGCCCTGGCACCGGAGTTCATCAAGCTGGACATGAGCCTGATCCGCGACGTGCACCGCGACCCCACCCGGCGCGCCCTGGCGGCCGCCCTCACCACGTTCGCGCACCAGACGGGCGCGGACGTGGTGGCCGAGGGCATCGAGACCGCCGCCGAGCTGCGCTGCCTGCAGGAGCTGGGGGTCTCGCACGGGCAGGGCTACCACCTGGGCCGGCCCCGGCCCTCGGGCACCGCTCCCGGCACGGCTCCGGGTGCGCCCGGCGGGAACGCTGCCTAGCGTCGGAGCATGAGCAGCGAACACGACGAACCGACCCTGGACGACGTGATCGACCCGCAGATCGCCGCCCCCCGCGACCGCCAGGAGCACGCGAAGATGCCCGCCCGGCCCAGCGACGACGAGCTCGGGCACCGCGTCGAGCGCGAGCGCGAGGAGGTCGGGCTGGGCGGCGGCTCCGACGACGACGGGGTGCCGCCCGCCACGGACTGACGCGCACGGACCGACGCGCACGGGGCCGGCGGGTGCGGACGCCCGCCGGCCCCGGCGCGGCTCAGGCGAACGCCCGCGCCACGAGCGGCAGCACCGCCGTCATCGCCAGCGCGTTGAGCACCATCGCCGCGCTCGACCAGCCCCCCGCCACCGGCGACTCGGCCAGCGCCCGCGAGGTGCCGATGCCGTGGGAGACCACCCCGACCGCGAAGCCGCGCGCCCGCGGGTCCACCACACCCGCCCGGTCCAGCAACCACGGGCCCACCGTCGCCCCCAGGATCCCGGAGACCAGCGTCAGCACCACCGCCAGCGTCGCGTTCGCCCCGATCGCCTGCGCCACCGTCAGCGCCACCGGCGTGGTCACCGAGCGCGGCAGCGCGGTGCGCACCAGCTCACCGGGCACCCCGAACGCCACCAGCGCCCCGACCGTCACCGCCACGCTGACGGTCCCGGTGAGCACCAGCGTGCCCAGCACCGCCGCGCGGTCGGCCAGCAGCGCGCGGCCCGAGCCCAGCAGCGGCAGCGCCAGCGCCACCGTCGCCGGCCCCAGCAGCAGGGTCAGCACCGACACCGAGGCCAGGTACTCCCCGTAGGGGATGCCCAGCAGCTGCAGCGCCGCGGCCACCAGGACCATCGCCACCAGCACCGGCGCCAGCAGCGCGGGCCGCCCCAGCCGGCGGTGCAGCTCCCCGGCGGCCAGGTAGGCGCCCAGCGTCAGCGCCAGCCCGAACCCCGGGGCGTGCACCACCCCCTCCAGCGCGCTCACCGCCGCGCTCCCCCCTCCCGCTCCCGGCGGCGCAGCGCCCGCTGCAGCACCAGCCCGGCCACGAGCAGCCCCGCGGCGAAGGAGCCGACCACCGCCAGCGCCAGCGGTCCCGCCGAGCGCGCCAGGACCGGCAGCTGGGTCAGCGCCCCGACGCCGGGCGGCACGAACAGCAGCTGCAGGTGCCGCAGCAGGGGCGCCGCGGCCGGTTCGGCGCGCGCGGCGACCCCCGGGAAGCGCGCGCCGACGGCGAGCAGCGCGACCAGCCCCACGACGGCGCCCGGCACGGGCAGCCCGAGCGCGTCGACGAGCAGCGTGCCCAGCAGCTGCAGGCCCAGCAGCAGCGCGAGCGCGGCCAGCACGGCGGGCACGTGCGGGGCCCAGCCCCGCGACGGCGCCGGGCCGGGACCGGGTGGGGGCGCGTCGGGCACGCCCCCACCCTGCCAGCCCACCCGTCCCCCCTGGTGGTGGTCCTCCTCCAGGTGCACCTGGAGCCAGCGCGCAGCGCTGGAGGAAGATCACCGGCGGAAGGGTCAGGATGGGGCGGTGAGCGGTGCGTCGCGGTGGTCCTGGCAGAGCGTCCGCAGCGCGTTCTCGGCGCTGTCGATCGCCTCGGGCGGCTCGTTCCTGTCGATCGGCTCGGTCGGCTCGGTGCTGTCGATCGGCAGCGTCGGCTCGACCCTGTCGATCGGCTCGGTGGGCTCGTGCCTGTCGGTGGGCTCGGTCGGCTCGTGCCTGTCGGTGGGCGCGGTCGGCGCCGTCCTGCGGGTGGGCAGGGGCGCCGCGACGCGGGCGGCGGCGGTGGTGGGGCCGGTGGAGCCGGTGGAGCCGGTGGCGGCCGGCACCGGGCCCTGACCCGCGGGCGCGTCAGGGGACCGGCGCCACCACCAGGCAGCCGTTGTGGCCGCCGAAGCCGAAGCTGTTGGACAGGACCGGTCCCGGCGCCCACGGGGTGGGCTCGGTGACGACGTCGATGTCCATGCCCTCGTCCAGGTGCTCGTGGCCGGCGGTGGGCGGGAGGAGGGCGTGCCGGATGCTGAGCGCGACGGCGACGGCCTCGACCGCCCCGGCGGCGCCGAAGGCGTGACCGGTGACGCCCTTGACGCTGGTGACCGGCACGCGGGCGGGGCCGAGCAGGGTCCGCAGCGCCTCGGCCTCGGCGGCGTCGTTGAGCACGGTGGAGGTGCCGTGGGCGTTGACGTGCCCCAGCTCCTGCGGTGCCACACCGGCGTCGTGCAGGGCGCGGCGCATGCACTCCAGCGCCCCCGCCCCGTGCGGCGCGGGGGCCGTCAGGTGGTGGGCGTCCGAGGTGGAGGCCGCACCGGCGATCGTGGCCCACGGCTCCGCCCCGCGCTCCAGGGCCGCCTCCAGCGGCTCGAGGACGAGGACCGCGGCCGCCTCGGCGGCGGCCAGCCCGTCGCGACGGGCGTCGAAGGGCCGCGTGGTGCCGCTCGGGCTGAGCGCGCGCATGTTGGCGAAGCCGGCGAGGCAGGTCGGCGTCAGGCTCACGTCCGCGCCGCCGGCCAGGACGACGTCGCAGGTGCCCGAGGCGACCAGGCGGGCACCGGCGGCGATGCCGTCGGCGCCGGCGGCGCAGGCGGTGGTCACGGTGGTGGCCGGTCCGCGCGCGCCGTAGCGCATGCTCAGCGCCGCGGCCGGGGCGTTGGGCATGGACATCGGCACCGTGAACGGCGAGACCAGCCGGGCGCCGCGCTCGCCGAGCACGACCGTCTGCGCCTCCAGCGTGCTGACCCCGCCGATGCCGGTGCCCAGCGCCACCCCCGCGCGCGCGGGGTCGACACCGGCGAGCACGCACGCCTCGGGCGTGCTGGGCGCGGCGTCGGGGTGGGCCAGCAGCCCGGCGTCGCGCAGCGCCTCGTCGGCTGCGGCGACCGCCAGCTGCGCGGAGCGGTCCAGGGTGCGCTGCTGCTTGCGGCTGAGCCAGCGCGCCGGGTCGAAGCCGTCGACGCGGCGCACCGGCGTGGTCGGGGCGGGGGCCATCAGGCCCGCCCAGAACGCGGGGACGCCGGTGCCGGCGGGGTTGAGGACACCCAGGCCGGTGACGGCCACGACACGGTTGAGGGGAGCGCGCACGGCTGCACCCTACCGATGTCAGTTGGAAATCCGAACGGACCCTCTGCGGGCACAGCGCCGGCCCCGACGGGGGCCGCACCGCGGCGGGGGCTCAGGCCGACTCGGCGGTGCGCACCAGCTCCAGCTGGCCGCTGACCACAGGACGCGCGCAGCCGGCGCACGTGGTCTGCGGCAGCAGCTCGCACCCGCAGTCGTGGCGCCACACGACCGGCACGGGCCCGGAGCCGGCCAGGTGCTCGTCGCCCCAGCGCATCAGCGACATGAGCACGGGCAGCAGGTCCCGGCCGGCGTCGGTCAGCTGGTACTCCCAGCGCGGCGGCCGCTGCGAGTAGGCCACCTTCACCAGGACGCCGGCCTCGACGAGCGTGCGCAGGCGCGTGGTCAGCACGTCGCGCGGCGCCCCGGTGTTGGCCACGATCTGCTCGAAGCGGCGGACCCCGTAGAACACCTCGCGCACCACCAGCAGCGACCACTTCTGGCCCAGCAGCTCCAGCGCACGGGCGATCGAGCAGGTGCGGGGACGCCCGGGGTTGGAGACGGGCGGCTGCGACTGGCTCATGCGGTCAGGCTAGGCCAGGCGCCGGCGCGCCGCCGCGACGCGCGAGAACGCCTGCAGCGCAACGGGTCCGCACCGCCGGCACGGCAGGCACCGGCAGGCACCGGCAGGCACCGGCAGGCACCGGCTACCCGGCTACCCGGCTACCCGGCTACCCGCAGCGGTTCAGCACCTGCGCGGCCTCCTGCTCGCGGTCGGCCAGCTCCAGCAGGAACGCCGCCGCCTGGCAGCGCCAGCCGAGCACCCCGCGCGGGGTGGCGCGGCGGGCCGCGCCCAGGCAGGCCAGGGCAGCGACGACGAGGACGACGGAGGCGCTCACCGCGCTCACCGCTCCGCCGTCCACCCCGCAGGGGTCGGCACCGGGCGCCGCCGGCTGAGCGCCGCCGGCGGGCGACCACCCGCACGGCGGCACCGCGGGCCTCAGGCGGTGAAGGTGGAGCCCGTCAGCCGCTCGTAGGCCTCGACGTAGCGGGCGCGGGTGCGCTCGACGACCTCCGCGGGCAGCGCCGGGGGCTCGGCGCCGCCGGTGCGGTCCCAGCCGGAGGCCGGGGAGGTCAGCCAGTCGCGCACGAACTGCTTGTCGAAGCTGGGCTGGGGGCGGCCCGGCTCCCACGACTCCGCCGGCCAGAAGCGCGAGGAGTCCGGGGTGAGGACCTCGTCGCCCAGGACGGTGCGCCCGTCGGCGGTGCCGAACTCCAGCTTGGTGTCGGCCAGCACGATGCCGCGCTCGCGGGCCACGCCCTCGGCGCGGCGGTAGACGGCCAGGGTCAGCTCGCGCAGCTGCGCGGCGGCGTCGGCGCCGACGGTGGCGGCGACGTGCTCGAAGGTCACGTTCTCGTCGTGCTCGCCGAGCGCGGCCTTCGTGGCGGGGGTGAACACCGGTTCGGCCAGCCGGGAGCCGTCCACCAGGCCCGGTGGCAGCTCGATGCCGCACACCGTGGAGGTCTGCCGGTACTCCGCCAGGCCGGAGCCGGTGAGGTAGCCGCGGGCGACGCACTCGACGGGGAACATCTCCAGCTCGCGGCAGACCATCGCCCGGCCGGCCACGGCCGCGGGGACGTCGGTGGAGAGCACGTGGTGCGGGACGATGTCGGCGAGCTGGTCGAACCACCACAGCGACAGCGCGGTGAGGACCTTGCCCTTGTCGGGGATCTCGCTGGCCAGCACGTGGTCGTAGGCGGAGATCCGGTCGCTGGCGACGACGAGGACGGTCCCCTCCCTCGTGCCGTCGGCGGGCCGGTACAGGTCGCGGACCTTGCCGGAGTAGACGTGCCGCCAGCCGGGCAGCTGCTGCGGGGCGGCGCTCACGCCAGGACCCCCGCCGCGGCGCGCTCGGCGATGTCGCGGCGGAAGTGCCCGCCCTCCAGGCCGATCCGCTCCAGCGCGTCGTAGGCGACCTCGCGCGCGGCGGCGAGGTCGGCGCCGGTGCCGACGACCGAGAGCACCCGGCCGCCGGAGCTGACGATGCCCGTGGCGTCGGGGGCGGGGGCCGTGCCGGCGTGCAGGACCGCCGCGCCCGCGACGGCCTCCGCCTCCTCCAGGCCGTGCAGGACCCCGCCGGTGCGGGGCTGCTGCGGGTAACCGGGGGCGGCGAGCACGACGGTGACGGCCGCGTCCTCGCGCCAGCGCAGCGGCGGCTGCGCGGCCAGGGCGCCGCGCGCGCAGGCGTCCAGGACCACGCCCAGCGGGGTCGCGAGGCGGGCCAGCACGACCTGCGTCTCCGGGTCGCCGAAGCGGGCGTTGAACTCGATGACCCGCAGGCCCCGGGAGGTCAGCGCCAGACCGCAGTACAGGACGCCGGCGAACGGGGTGCCGCGGCGGGCCATCTCGGCCACGACGGGCCGGGCGACGCGCTCGACGACCTGCTCGGCGAGGTCGGCCGGGGCCCACGGCAGCGGCGAGTAGGCGCCCATCCCGCCGGTGTTGGGGCCCTCGTCGTGCTCGAGGGCGCGCTTGAAGTCCTGCGCGGGGGCCAGCGCGATCACGGACTCGCCGTCGGTGAGGCAGAAGACGCTGACCTCGGGGCCGTCGAGGAACTCCTCGACGACGACGGGGCCGTGGGCCAGGCAGGCGCGCGCGTGGGCGAGCGCCTGCTCGCGGTCGGAGGTGACGACGACGCCCTTGCCGGCGGCCAGGCCGTCGTCCTTGACCACGTGCGGGGCGCCGAAGGCGTCGAGGGCGGCGGCGACCTCCTCCTCGCTGGTGCACAGGTGCGCCATCGCCGTCGGCACGGCGGCGGAGGCCATCACCTCCTTGGCGAAGGCCTTGGACCCCTCCAGCCGGGCGGCCTGCGCCGACGGGCCGAAGCAGGCGATCCCCGCCGCGCGCACGGCGTCGGCGACCCCGGCCACCAGCGGCGCCTCCGGGCCGACGACGACGAGGTCGACGCCGAGGCGGACCGCGAGCGCGGCGACGGCCGCGGGGTCGGCGGCCTCGACGGGCTCGACGGGGGCGACCAGGGCGATGCCGGCGTTGCCCGGGGCGGCCACGACGCGGTCGACGCCGGGGTCGTCGAGCAGCGCGCGGACGAGGGCGTGCTCACGGGCACCGGAACCGATGACGAGGACCTCCACGGGCAGGGAGCCTAGTGGGCCCGCGCCTCCTCCCCGGCGAGCTCGCGCAGCGCCCGGAACGTCGGGGCGAGCGCGTCCGCCAGCGCGGCGTGCACCGGCCGCAGCCGGGCGTAGACGGCCGCGGCGGCGGGATCGGGGTCGAGGACCTCGCCGACGACCGCGGCGCCGCCGCCGGTGAGGTCCTCGACCATGCCCAGGGCGTGCTGGCCGAGCAGGGCCGCGCCGTAGCTGGAGCCCTCCTGGCCGCCGGCCATGTAGGAGACCGGGCGGCCCAGCACGTCGGCGAGCAGCTGGCGCCACACGGCGCTGCGGGCGAAGCCGCCGGTGGCGCGGACCTCCCCGACGGCGTGCCCGGCCGCGGTCACCGAGTCGGCCACCAGCGCCAGCTGCTGGCAGACGCCCTCGACGGCGGCGCGCACCAGGTGGGCCCGGGTGTGCCGGCGCTGCAGGCCCACCCAGCTGCCGCGGCTGACCGCGCTCCACTGCGGGGCCCGCTCGGAGAGCAGGTGCGGCAGCATCAGCAGCCCCTCCGAGCCCGGCGGGACCGAGGCGGCCAGGTCCAGCAGCGGCTCCTCGGGGACGTCGCCGAGCTCGTCGGCCACGGACGCCAGGTCCGGGACGAGGGTCTCGGTCAGCCAGCGCAGCACGACACCGCCGTTGGTGACGGCACCGCCGACCGTCCACAGCTCGTCGGTGAGCGCGTAGCAGAAGGTGCGCCCGTCGAGGTCGGTGCCGGGCCGGTCGACGGCCACGCGCAGCGCCCCGCTGGTGCCGATGGACAGGGCCGCCACCCCCGGGCGCACGGCGCCGACGCCCAGGTTGGCCAGCGGGCCGTCACCGCCGCCGGCGACGACGACGGTGCCGCGCCCCAGCCCGGTGGCCGCGGCGCTGGCCGCCGACAGCCGCAGCCGCGCGTGCTCGACGCCGACGGGGACCGGCAGCTGCGCCGGGTGCACCCCGGCCAGCTCCAGGGCCTCGGGGTCCCAGTCGAGGTCGGTGAGGGAGAACAGCCCGGTGCCGGAGGCGGTGGAGCGGTCGACGACCCACTCCCCCGTCCAGCGGTGCAGCAGCAGGTCCTTCACCTGCACCCAGCGGGCCGTGCGGGCGAACAGCTCCGGCTCGTGGGCGCGCAGGTGCGCGAGCTTGACCAGCGGGGACATCGGGTGCACGGGCGTGCCGGTGCGCGCGTGCAGCCGCCGGCCGAGCTCGGTGGGCCGCAGCCGCTCGGCGAGGTCGGTGCTGCGGGTGTCGGCCCAGGTGATGAGGCCGGTGAGCGGCTGCCCGTCCGCGTCGACGCCGATGAGGGAGTGCATCGCCGAGCTGAAGGAGACCGCGACGACGGCGCAGCCGGCGGCGCGGGCGCGGGCGGCGGCGTCGGCGGTGGCGCGGGTGGCCGCCTCGACGACCTCCAGGGCGTCCAGCTCGACGTGGCCGGCGCCGCCCTCGCGCAGCGCGTAGCCGGCGCCGGCGGTGGCGCGCGCGCTCCCGGCGGCGTCGAAGGCGACGACCTTGGTGCTCGTGGTGCCCAGGTCGACGCCGAGGACGACGGGGACAGCACCCGCGGCGCTCGCCGGACCGGGCGGGGCGGCGGCGCGCGGCCGCTCGCCGGGGAGGTGCGCCTCAGCAGGTTCCACGTCGGCAGAGTCTGGCCGACGCGGGGGCGGGCGCGCTGCCCTGGGCGCGCCGGGCGCGGGCGGCTGCGAGGATCGGGGGGTGGCCCGCACGATCCCCTTCGCCGTCAGCGCCCGACGGCGGGCCCGCACCGGCTGGCAGCGCTGGCAGGGCTCGTGGTGGCAGATCCTGCAGTGCGCCCTCGGCGCCGGGACCGCCTGGCTGCTGGCGCAGGAGCTGTGGGACCAGCCCTACCCCGTCTTCGCGTGCGTGGCGGTCGTCATCTGCCTGGGGGTGCAGAACAACCAGCGGCTGCGCCGGGTCGGCGAGCTGGGCATCGGCGTCACCATCGGCGTGCTGCTGGGCACCCTCATCGCCCACTTCATCGGGCGCGGCCCGCTGCAGATCGTCTTCATCGTCGCCGCCGCGATGTTCATCGCGCGCTTCCTGGACTCGGGGATCCTGCTGGTCAACCAGGCGGCGCTGCAGGCGACGTTCATCATCGCCTTCCCCCCGCAGCCCGGCAGCACCGGTTCGGCGCGCTGGCTGGACGCCATGACGGGGGTGGTCGTCGCGCTCGCCATCGCCGCGCTGCTGCCGCCGGACCCGCGCCGCGAGGTGCGCGGGCGCGGGCGCGCCTACGCCGGGCAGGTCGCCGACCTGCTGGAGGACACCGCCGAGGCGATCCGCGCCCGCGACGTGGAGGCCGCCGACGCGGTGCTGGCCCGCGCGCGGGCCACCCAGGCCGAGCTGGAGGGGTGGGCGCAGGCGGTCACCGCCGGCCAGGAGGTGCACCGGCTGTCCCCGCTGCGCCGCCGCCAGCGCAGCGAGATCGTGCAGCAGAAGAAGCTGCAGGCGGGGATGGACCGCGCCACCCGCAACCTGCGGGTGGCGGTGCGCCGGGTCAGCACCGCCCTGCACCACGACGAGCAGCTGCCGCCGGCGCTGGCGGGGGCGCTGGAGTCCCTGGCGGCCGCCGTGCGCGCCGTCGGCGAGCCGCCCTACCCGGGGGAGAGCACGCCGCCGTCGGTGGCCGGGCTGCAGGAGCTGGCGGTGACGCTGGGGCCGCGCACGCTCGGCGCGGAGTCGCTGTCGGCGACCGTGGTCGTCGCGCAGCTGCGCTCGGCGGTGGTGGACCTGCTGCAGGCCCAGGGCGTCGGCGCCGACGAGGCGCACCGCCTGCTGCCCCGCTGAGGCGAGCGCTCAGCGGAGGGGTTCCAGCGGCACGTCGTAGTAGTCCTCGGTGAGCACCTGCCGGAAGCCCAGGGAGGTGTAGAGGCCGAGGGCGTGGTCGTTGTCGACCTCGACCTCCAGGCGCACGCCGCGGCTGCCGCCCGCCAGCAGCTCCCGGCACACCCGGCCCAGCACGTCGCGGCCGATCCCCCGCCCCCGGGAGGCGGGGGTGACGGCGAAGCCCCAGACGCCGCCGACACCGCCGTCGACGTCCACGCGCAGCGTCCCGACGGGCTGCCCGTCGTGCTCGACGACGCGGGTGCCGCCCTCGGCGACGCTGTCGGCCAGCGCGACGGGCTCGACGCCGAACGCCTCCCGCAGCAGCCGCTCCACCAGCGCCACGTCGGCGGCGGCCGCCGGGCGCACGTTCGTGCGCGGGTCCTCGGCCGACACCGGCGGCCCGTCCAGCAGCATCGCGTGCTCGGAGTGGTGCAGCCGGGCGCCCCGGCGCTCGGCGAGGTGGCGCCCGGCGGAGGAGCCGCGCGGCACGATGAGCAGCACCTGCCCGGCACCGCGCTGCCGGCACACGTCCACGGCCGCCCCCAGCAGCGCCGAGCCGATGCCGCGCCGGCGGGCCGCGGGGTCGACCACCCCGGCGACCTCCACGCCGGGGCCGCCGTGCACGTCCAGGCTGGCGTAGCCGACGACGCGGCCGGCCTCGGTCCACAGCAGGTCGTTCACCCCGTCGTGCCGGCGCGCGCGCAGGTCCGACCAGGCGATCTTCAGGCGGCCGCCGTCGACGGCCACGGCCCGCCGCTCCAGGTCGGCGACGGCGCGCAGGGCGTCGGGGGGCAGCTGGCGGTGGAGGGTGAGCACGCACGTAGTGCACCCCCCGGCGCCGGGCGGGTCAACGCGGTTCCCGCAGCGCGCCGGCGGGTGTGGGACGGGCGGCGGCGGGGAAGGAGCAGAGGATGAGCGACGAGGTCGAAGCACGCGGTCCGGTCGAGGCCGGCGAGCCCGCGCGGACGCTGCCCCACGACGACGACGTCGCGGACGTGCGCGACGCCGACGGCCGGGAGGTGCCGGTGCTGCTGGACCACCTGGGCGAGGGGGCCGAGGAGACCTGGCGGGAGGACTACCCGTACGCCACGAAGATGACCCGCAAGGAGTACGAGCAGCTCAAGCGGGGGCTGCAGGTGGAGCTGCTGAAGATGCAGAACTGGGTGAAGCGCTCCGAGCAGAAGGTCGTGCTGATCTTCGAGGGGCGCGACGCGGCGGGCAAGGGCGGCACCATCAAGCGCTTCACCGAGAACCTCAACCCCCGCGGCGCCCGGGTCGTCGCCCTGGAGAAGCCCAGCGACCGCGAGCGGACCCAGTGGTACTTCCAGCGCTACGTGGCGCACCTGCCCAGCGGCGGCGAGATCGTGCTGTTCGACCGCTCCTGGTACAACCGCGCCGGCGTCGAGCGCGTCATGGGCTTCGCCAGCCCCGTGGAGTACCTGGAGTTCATGCGCCAGGTGCCGCAGCTGGAGCAGATGTGGGTGCGCAGCGGCATCCACCTGGTGAAGATGTGGTTCTCCGTCTCCCGGGCCGAGCAGCGCACCCGGTTCGCGCTGCGGGCCAGCGACCCGGTGCGGCGCTGGAAGCTGTCGCCGATGGACCTGGAGAGCCTGGACCGCTGGGACGACTACACCGAGGCCAAGGAGGCGATGTTCTTCTACACCGACACCGCCGACGCGCCCTGGACGACGATCCGCAGCAACGACAAGAAGCGCGCCCGCATCGAGGCCATGCGGCACGTGCTCTCGCTGCTGCCCTACGACGACAAGGACCCCGACGTCGTCGGGACGCCGGACCCGCTCATCGTCGGGGTGGGCCCGACCTCGCGCTGGCGCGAGCAGGGCGAGGACCTCGGCCACGTCTTCCCCTCGCTGCGCGAGGAGCCGCGCGAGCGGCCACCCGCGGAACCCGCGGAACCCGCCGAGGGCTGAGGTTCCCGCCCGCACCGGCCGGCGCGGGCGGGGAACCCCTGGACCCCGGCCCGCCCGGCGGGCACCGTGGGGCCGTGGAGACCGAGATCAGCCGCTACTACGAGCGCGGCCGCGAGCAGGACCGGCTGAGCGCCGGCGCGGGGCGCCTGGAGGCCTGGCGCACCACCGAGCTGCTGCACCGCTGGCTGCCCGCCCCGCCCTCCACGGTCCTCGACGTCGGCGGTGCCGCCGGGGTCCACGCGCTGCCGCTGGCCGCGCGCGGGCACGTCGTCCACCTGCTCGACCCGGTGGCGCTGCACGTGGAGCAGGCGCGGGCGGCCGGCGCTGCCTCGGCGCACCCGCTGGCCTCCGCCGGGCCCGGGGACGCGCGGGACCTGCCGTTCGCCGACGGCAGCGCCGACGCCGTGCTGCTGCTGGGGCCGCTGTACCACCTGCCCGAGCGCGAGGACCGCCTGCGGGCGCTGCGCGAGGCGCACCGGGTGCTGCGTCCCGGCGGGGTGGTCGTCGCCGCCGCGGTCTCCCGCTGGGCCTCCGCGGTCGACGCCGTCACCCGCGGCTGGATCGCCGACGCCGAGTTCGCCGCGATCGTCGACGAGGACCTCGCCACCGGGCGGCACCGCAACGACGGCGAGCGCGAGCGCTGGTTCACCACCGCCTTCTTCCACCGGCCCGAGGAGCTCGCCGCCGAGCTGGCGCAGGCCGGGTTCGCCGTGGACGGGCCGGTGGCCGTCGAGGGCCTGGCCGGGCTGGCCCCGGCGGAACTGCTCGACGACGCGGTGGGCCGGAAGCGGCTGCTGGAGCTGGTCCGGCGCACCGAGCGCGAACCCGCGCTGCTGGGGGTGGGCGGTCACCTGCTGGCGGCCGGGACCGCGCGCTGAGACCGGTCCCGCGCGGGACCCGCGGCGAGCCCGCGCGCCGGTCCCGCGGTGCTCCCGCCTCAGCCGGCGCCGACGCGCCGGACGACGTCCTCGTGGTTGTGCAGCATCAGCCACCGCCCACCGCGGCGGCGCCAGGCGCTGGTGTTGCGCACGTGCTCGACGGCGCCGTCGGTGGTGCGCACGAGCAGCCGGTGCCGCAGCAGCGCCACGTCCCCCTCGACGTCCAGCAGCGGGTCGAGCGCCTCGACCGCGACCACCGCGACCGCGCCGGGGGCCGGTCCCGGCCGCGCGGCGCGCAGCGCGGCCAGCCCGGCGCGACCGCGCACGAGGGGTTCGGCCTCGGAGTCCCACAACGTCACCTCCGGGTCCATCCCGGCGTCGCCGGCGGTGGTGTCGCCGGACAGGAAGCCCGCGTAGACGGCGTGCACCACCGCCCAGATCTCGGCGAGGTCGGGCTGGGCGGGGTCGTCGGTGCGCACCCGCGGACGCTACCCGGCCCCGCTCACGCGCCCGCCCCGCCGCCGGCCGGGCCGCGGGGGTGGGCGTGCTCGACCCAGTCGGGGCTGCGCCGGCCGGGCTGGTAGGCGGAGGCGCGGCGCTTGGCGACCACGCCCGGCAGGCCCTGCTCCAGCGTGCCGACCAGCAGCGCCGCGGCGTCGGGGTAGACCGGGGAGACCTGCCAGGCCCGGCCCGAGGGCAGCAGGCGGTCCAGCGACTCGCGCCGCTGCTGCCAGGGCCGGTCGAGCAGCTCGACGCCGTACAGGCGCAGGACGTCGACGGCGACGAGGGTGACCGGGGCGCAGCGGGCGGCCCGCGCGGCGGCGTCGGCGGCGGCGCGGGTGCCGGCGGCGGCGCCGGTCGCGTGCAGGCGCCCGGCGAGCGCGGCGGCGGAGGGGACGCCGCCCTCCAGGGCGACGAGCTCCGCGTCCAGCAGGACGTCGGGGTGGGCCCCGGCGAGCGCCGCGAGCTCGGGGAAGGCGGCGCCGAGGTCGCGGCCGGTGCACGAGCGCAGCACGAGCTCGCCCTCGTGGACGTCGGCGAGCACCCGCACGCCGTCCCACTTGACCTCGTAGGCCCAGGCGTCGGCGTCGGTGGGCACGTCGGCCGCCGCCGCGGGCGTCGCGAGCATCGGCAGCACCCGACCACTCTGCGTCGCCGCGCGCGCGGCGGCCAGCGGGGCGGCGGGACGACCGGCGGGACGACCGGCGGGGTGACGCGGTCTCGACCACCCCCCGTCCATTGGTTAGGCTGGCCTCACCGACGAGAGGTGGGACATGTCCACGGGCACGATCACGGACAGCGGCACGGCCACCGCCGCGCCGCCGGACGGCGAGGGTTCCGAGGTGCAGCTGCAGCGGGCCGCGTACGCGCTGCACCGGGTGCGCGTCGCCGCGACGCAGCGCCTGGGCGCCAGCTTCGCGCGCATCACGCTGACCTCCCCCGAGCTGGGCTCCTTCGGCGTCGGCGGCCACGACCAGCGCTTCAAGGTCCTGCTGCTCAAGCAGCCCTGGGAGGCCTACGACCCCCCGGCGGGCGACTGGTACTCCTGGTGGCGCGAGCTGCCCGGGGACGTCCGCCCCGTCATGCGCACCTACACCGTGCGCGCCTTCCGGCCCGCCACGCCGGACCGCTGCGCCGAGATGGACGTCGACTTCGTCCTGCACGGCGTCGAGGACGGGCACGCCGGCCCGGCCTCGGCGTGGGCGGCCGCCGCCCGCCCCGGTGACGAGCTCGTCGTGGTGGGGCCCAGCACCCCGGGCACCGGCCGGATGTGGGGCGTGGAGTGGGCACCGCCCGCCGAGGCCCGCACGCTGCTGCTGGCCGGTGACGAGACCGCCGTCCCGGCCGTCTCGGCGATCCTGGAGCAGCTGCCCGCCGGGGTGCGGGCGACGGCGCTGCTGGAGGTCCCGCACGCCGGGGACCTGCTCGACCTGTCCTCGCCCGCCGACCTCACCGTCGAGTGGCTGCCGCGGCGCGGCGGCGTGCCCGGCGCGCTGCTGCAGGCGCGCGTGCACGAGGTCGCCTCCGCGCTCGTGGAGCAGGCGCAGCTGCCCTCCTCGCCCCTCGACCTGGACGAGGTCGACCTCGACGACGTCGACCTGGACACCGGGATCCTCTGGGAGGTCCCCGAGCACCCCGTCGCCACCGGGCCGGCGTGCCTGTACGCGTGGCTGGCCGGCGAGGCCGGTGTCGTCAAGGCGCTGCGCCGCCACCTGGTGCGCGACGTCGGCGTGCCGCGCACGTCCGTGGCGTTCATGGGCTACTGGCGCGAGGGTCGCGCCGAGATCGACTGACGGAGGCTCCAGCAGTGCGAAACCCCTTCCGGCGCGAGGCCCCCGCTCCCGGCGGCCGGCGCCAGCGGCGCGCGGTCGTCCTGCGCACCGAGCGGCTGGCGCCGCACATGGTCCGCGTCGTCCTCGGCGGCGACGACCTGGCCGACTTCGCCGTCGAGCACGCCGACTCCTACGTGAAGCTCGTCTTCCCCGTGCCCGGCGTCGACTACGGCGACGAGTTCGACGTCCGGGTGGTCCGCGACACCCGCCCGCGCGAGGAGTGGCCGCTGCAGCGGACCTACACGGTGCGCTCCGCGGCCGGCGGCGAGGTGACGATCGACTTCGTCGCCCACGGCGACGAGGGGGTCGCCGGTCCCTGGGCGGCCTCCGCACAGCCCGGCGACGCGGTGTGGGTCCTGGGGCCCGGCGGCGCGTACTCCCCCTCCCCCGACGCCGACTGGCACCTGCTCGTCGGCGACGCCAGCGCGCTGCCGGCGATCTGCGCCTCCCTGGAGCACCTGCCCGCGGGGGCGCGGGCCGTGGCGGTCGTGGAGGTGGCCGACGCCGCCGAGGAGCTGCCCGTCACCTGCCCCGGCGAGCTGGCGCTGCACTGGGTGCACCGCACCGAGCCGGACCCCGAGGCGCTCGTGGCGTTCCTGCGCGGCCTCGACCTGCCCGCGGGCGTGCCGCACGCGTTCGTGCACGGCGAGGCGGACAGCGTGCGCGCCGTGCGCCGCTGGGTGCGCGCCGACCTCGGCGTGCCGCGCGAGCTGCTGTCCGCCTCCGGCTACTGGCGGCGCGGGCGCACCGAGGAGGGGTGGCGCTCGGAGAAGGCGGGCTGGAACGCCGCCACCGAGGCCGACGACGCGGTCGTCGCCCCCGCCTGAGCCCCCGTCCGGCGCACCGGGACGCCCGACCGCGGTCGCCGCCGCGGTCGGGCGTCCCGTCGTGGAGCGCGTCAGGCGGTCCTGGCGACGTGGCGCAGGAAGGCGCGGGTCCGCTCGTGGCGGGGGTCGTCGAAGACGGCCGCCGGCGGGCCCTGCTCGACGATGACCCCGCCGTCCATGACGACCACGCGGTCGGCGACCTCGCGGGCGAAGGCCATCTCGTGGGTGACCACGACCATCGTCATCCCCTCGCGGGCGAGGTCGCGCATGACGGCAAGCACCTCGCCGACCAGTTCGGGGTCCAGCGCGCTCGTCGGCTCGTCGAAGAGCATGAGGCGCGGGCGCATCGCCAGGGCCCGGGCGATGGCCACCCGTTGCTGCTGCCCTCCGGACAGCTGACCGGGGTACTGGCGGGCCTTGCCCTCCAGACCCACGCGGCGCAGCAGGTCGATCGCCCGCTCCTCCGCCTGGGCGCGGGGTTCCCGCTTGACCAGCACGGGCGCCTCGACGACGTTCTGCAGCACCGTGCGGTGCGGGAACAGGTTGAACTGCTGGAACACCATCGCCATGCCTGCGCGCTGCCGGGCGATCTCCTTGGCGGACAGCTCCACGAGCCGTCCCCGGTGCTCGCGGTGCCCGACGATCTCACCGGCCACGCTGATGCGACCGGCGGTGATGGTCTCCAGGTGGTTGATGCAGCGCAGGAACGTCGTCTTGCCGGATCCGGAGGAACCCAGCAGGCAGACGACCTCCCCCGCGTGCACGTCGAGGTCGAGACCGCGCAGCACCGGTGCGGAACCGTAGGACTTCCACACGTCGCGGGCGACCACCATGGGTCCGTGGACGTCGGTCACCGGGCACCTCCGGTCGGGCTGGGAGCGGTCGTGTCGGCGACCGCCGGGACGGGTGCCGCGTGGACGCGGAAGACCCGCTGGGCGAACGCGCTCCAGGGGCCAGCGTCCGAGGACGGTCCCCGCACCGCGTAGACGCGTTCGATGCGCACCTGCACGAGGGTGAGCAGCGAGGTCACCGCGAGGTACCACAAGCTCGCGACGATGAGCAGCGGGACGATCTGGTAGGTACGGGCGTAGATGATCTGCGCGCTGTAGAGCAGTTCGGGCATCGCCAGGACGCTGACGACGGACGTCGTCTTCAACATCCCGATGGTCTCGTTGCCCACCGGCGGGATGATGACGCGCATCGCCTGCGGGAGAACCACCCGGCGCATCGTCATCGCCCGGCTCATCCCGAACGACGCGGCGGCGTCGAGCTGGCCGTGCGGCACCGACAGGATGCCGGCTCGCACGATCTCCGCGGTGTAGGCGGCCTGGTTCAGCCCCAGTCCGAGCAGCGCCGCGGTGTACGGCGAGATGACCGAGTTCGTCGCCAACGCCCCCACCTGCCAGGAGGTCCCGGGGATCCCGAAGGACAACGTCGGGTACAGGCTGGAGAGGTTGTACCAGAAGATCAGCTGCACCAGCAGCGGAGTTCCACGGAAGAACCACACGTACAGGCTCGCCGCGCCGCTGACCGCGAGGTTGTCGGCACCGCGCATGACCGCCAGCAGCGTCCCCAGCACGACGCCGACGAGCATCGACAGCACCGTCAGCTGCAGCGTCCGGCCGAGGCCGGCGAGGATCTGGGTGGAGAAGAGGTTTTCCGCGACGACACCCCACTCGAAGTTCGGGTTCACCACGAGTGCCGCGACGAGCAGCGCGGCGAAGACGAGGGTCAGCGCGCCGGCCAGCCAGTTCCACGGCCGCGGCCGGCGGCGGACCCGCAGCGCGGCGGGCGGGGCACCGCGCTCCACCCCGACGGGACCGGTGGCGCCCGCGTGCACAGCGGGATTGCTCACCTCACTCCGCCTTCCCGTTCGTCGCGGGGTTCACGAACGCCTCCTCGACGGCGCTGTCCGGCAGTCCCCACTTCTCCAGCAGCTCCGCGTACGTCCCCGTCTGGATGAGGTGGTTCACCGCGTCGGCGACAGGTTGCGCGAGGCCACCGCCCTTGGGCATGAACACCCCTTCGAGGCCGGCGCGGTAGATCGGGCCGGTGGTCATGAGCTTCCCGCCGCTCCGGTCCGCCTGGTAGGCGGACGTCGGGGTGTCCAGCAGTGCGGCGTCGGCACGGCCGCTGCTGAGCGCGAGGTTCACGGCGCTGGCGTCCGGGTAGGAGTTGACGGTGACGGGCGCCTGCCCGCCCGCTTCGCACTTCGCGCTCTGCTCGGTGAGGTCCTCGACCGGCAGCGACCCCTTGATGGCGGCTCCGGTGAGCCCGCACAGGTCGTCGAGGGAGCCGATCCGCTCGCGGTCCTGGGAACGGACGAGCAGCGTCTCCCCGGAGCGGTCGACGCTGACGAAGTCCACGACGGCCTCCCGCTCCAGGGTGGGGGCGGCGGAGGAGGCGACCATGTCGTAGCGGCCGTTCTGCACCCCCGGCAGCAGGGTGTCGAACCCCGCGTTGACGAATTCGACGTCGAGGCCGAGGACCTCGCCGATGGCGTGGCTGAGGTCGACGTCGAAACCCCGGAAGGTCTTGCCGTCGGCGTCGAGGAACTCCTTGGGCGCCATCGTCGCGTCGGTGCCCACGGTGAGGCTGCCCGCGTCGCGCAGCTCGGCGGGGACGGTGGCGGCGATGGCGTCGACGCGCTCGGGCAGCGTGTCCACGCCCTCCAGCGCGGCGGAACCCGTGGCGGCGGCGGCCTGGTCCTGCTCCGAGGCCCCTCCGCAGGCGCTGAGGGTTCCCACGAGGGCGAGGGCCGACACGCCGACGGCGAGCGGGCGGCGGAACTGCTTCATGGATCGTTCTCCTGGTCGGTGGCAGGTCGGTGGCAGGTCGGTGGCAGGTCGGTGGCAGGTCGGTGGGGCGGTGGCGGGTCGGTGGGCGGGTCAGCCGGGCAGCGAGGGCAGTCGTTCCCCGGTGGGGGCGGCCGCCCGGGCCAGCTGCACGGCCCCCGCGACCGGGGGGCCGTGCAGGACGGTCACGCTCAAGTGCGGTGCGGCGGCGCCCAGGCGGGCGCGGAACTCCTCGACGTAGTCGCCTTGCGCGGCCGCCACGCTGCCCCCGACCACGACCCGGTCGGAGACAGCGCCCTGGCGGGCGACGGAGACGACGGTGGCCACCAGGGAGTCGACGGCGGCGGAGACCACGCGCCGCGCGAGCGGGGAGCCGGAGGCGTCGGCCTCGAACACCGCGGGCGCGTAGCGCGCCCACTGCTCGGGGCGGCCGACCATCATCGCCATGCCCAGCTTCGACAGGCTGTCGCGCCCGGAGGCGCGCAGGAGGGCCGCGGTGAGGACGCGGTCGCCGGTCCCGGCGTCCCGGGCGGCCAGGGCCGCGCGCACGGCCTCGCGTACGAGACCCGTCGCGCCCCCGTCGTCGCCGAGCAGCCAGCCGGCTCCACCGGCGTGGACGGTGTCTCCGGTGGCCGTCGTCCCGACGGCGATGGAACCCGTGCCGCAGACGAGGCCGATCGCGTCGGGGTGGCCGGCGGCCAGGCCGAGGAGCTGCCCGTCGTTGACGACGCGGGCAGGCGAGCCGGTGCGCTGCTCGAGGGCGCTCTGCAGGGCGCGGCACTCGCGCCCGGTGTCGCACCCGTGCGCGCCGACCCCGACGGCCACCGCGTCGGCGGCGCCGTGGGAGCGCAGCAGAGCGGCCAGCTGGGCCGCCTTGTCCGCCCAGCCGCGCCCGCGCCAGTCGAGGGTTGCGACGCTGACGTCGGCGCGGACCTCGCCGCCGGCGCGGTCGACGACGCGCAGCGCGGTCTTCGACCCCCCGACGTCGATGCCGGCGAGCACGCTCACGGAGTGCCGGCGAGGACCTGCTGCACGCTGTCCACCTTGGTGTCGTAGCGGGTGAACGCGCGGTCCTCGACGTCACGGCCCAGCGCCCGGGCGGTGTGCAGGACGAGCTGCTGCAGCAGGGCGACCTGCACGACGACCCGCTGCGCGGGCGGCAGGGCGGGCAGCCGGACGACGCTGACCGCGGAGGTGTCGGCGGTGGTCCCGAACTCGACCTCGTCGGCGTCCAGGTCGACGACGAGCAGGACGGGCACGCCCTTCTCGGACAGCTGCCCGGCCAGCAGTGCCTCGCGCTCGCGACCGAGCAGCACGTGGCTGGTGGTGGACCCGGCGCAGTCCATCGGCCCGTGCAGGTAGCTGCGGGTGTCCATCGCGGTGGACGGCAGGGAGGGGCCCTCGCGGAACAGCAGCGCGCCCTGCTCGGCGGCCGTCAGGTCCGGTGCGGCAGCGGCGAGGTCGACGGTGCCGGCGGCGGCGACGCGGGCGCCGAAGGCCCGCAGGACGTCGTCGTGCTCGCGCACGGCGGCCTCCGCGGTGGCGGCCAGGTCGTCCCAGCCGGGACCGACGGCGCCGCGGGAGAGGTAGTCGCCCAGCATGCCCAGCGCGGCGACGGTGGCGGTGAAGCCGATGGAGGACATGCGGCTGTCGTCCAGGTCACCGACGCTGAGGACGGTGCCGGCCTGGTCCTCCAACGGCGACCCGGCGTGGTTGACGACGGCGACGCGGCGTTCGCGCGGGACGGTGAGCAGGGCCTGCAGGGTCTCCCGGGAGCGGCCGCTCTGGGAGATGCCGACGTACACGTCGGCGAGATCGGCGCCGGCGTCGGGCACGTCGGCGCAGCTGCTGCGGTAGGCGCGGATGCCGTTCTCGCGCAACGCGTACGCGGGCGTGGCGGCGGCCGCGTGGCTGGCGCCGATGCCGGCGAGCAGCAGCGAGCGCCCGCGCAGGTGGTCGGCCGCGCCGGAACCCAGCCAGTCGCGGACGGTGGCGATGGAGGTCTCGAGGCCCTCGCGCTGGACGGCGATGCCGTCCTCGAAGCTGAGCCAGGTGTGCTGCGTCATCGGTCCCCTCGGAGGTGTCGTCGATCAGGTAAGTAAAATTGACTTACTAGGACCGGTCTCGTCAAGGGGTGCGGACCGGGCAGGATCGGCACATGCGAACGGCGGAGGCCCCATGACGACCAGCGACCACGTCGGCCTGTCCGAGACCGAGCGCGCCGTGCTGTCGGTCGTCCTCACCCGCGGTGAGACCACCCGCCCGGAGATCGGGGGCGAGCTGGGGCTGTCCAAGCCGACGGTCTCCGCCGCCGTGAGCCGGCTGGAGGCGGAGTCCCTCGTGCACGCGGTGAGCGCCCGCCAGGGCAGCCTCGGGCGGGCCGCGGCCGTCTACGCCGTCGCCCCCACCGCGGGCTGGCTGCTCGGCGTGGACGTCGGCTCCACCCGCGTCCAACTGCTCGCCCGCGCGCTGGACGGGCGCACCGTCCGCAGCTCCCGCCGGGAGCTGCGCCGCCGCGGCGGCGACGTCCTCGACGCGCTGCGCGAGGAGGTCGCCGGCTACCTGCAGGACCTCCCCGCCCGGTACGGACCCCTGCGATCGGTCGGCATCGCACTGCCGCGCATCATCCCCGACTACGTCGCCGCCGCCACGGCCGAGCGGGCCGGGGCGGAGCACACGCTCGCCGGCATCCTCGACGCCCTCGCGCTGCCGGCGGGGGTGCCGATCCTGCTGGAGAACAACGTCAACTGCGCCGCCCTCGCCGAGATGGAACGCGGCGCCGCGCGCGGGCACGACGACTTCGTGTTCCTGCAGGTCGGCGTCCGCGTCGGAGCCGGCATCGTCGCCGACCGGCGCGTGCTGCGCGGCGCGCACGGAGCGGCCGGCGAGGTCGCGGCCGTCCCCGTCGGCTGGCCCGCCCGCGAACCGGCCTCCCCCACCGAGCTCGAGCAGTACCTGGGGTCGGCGAGCTTCCTCGAGCGCTGCCGCGCGCAGTGGGACGACGCCGAGGTGCCCGCTCCCCGCAGCCTCCCGGGCTTGTTCCGCCACGCCGAGCGCGGCCACCAGGTCGCCGTCCGGGCCGTGGAACAGCACGCCCGGGACGTCGCCCACCTCGCGATGACCCTCTCGGCGGTGCTCGACCCCGGCCTGCTCGTCCTCGGCGGCGGCGTCGGGCAGAACGCGCTCATGTCCGCGGCCGTGCACCGAGCCGTCGCCGAGCGCGCCGGCGGATTCGACGTCGCGGCCAGCGCCCTGGGCGACCAGGCCACCGTCGAGGGCGCGGTCGCCCTGACGCTGGACCGCACCCTGACGAGCATGCTCGGCAGCCGCCACGTGCCCCGCCTCGACCAGCGCACGACCGTCCTGACCACCGGCTGAGGCGCCGCCCAGCGAGCCTCAGCCGGCCACGACGTCGAGGTCGAGGAACTCCTCGACCCCGAGCAGGCCGAGCACCGCGCGCACCGGCCCCGGCAGACCGGCGCGCTCCGGGTCGCGCACCACCCGCGGGGCGGTGAGCTCCAGCACGCGCCCGCGGGTGAGCAGCCGGCAGCCGCCGGCGGCCAGGACGTTGCGCACCCAGTCGCTGCCCGCGCCGTAGGTGAGGGCGATCCGCACCCGCCCGCCGCGGTGGAAGACGTTGACGGGCACCCGGTGGGCGCGCCCGGAGCGGCGGCCGCGGTGCTCGAGCACGCCGAAGCCCGGGAGCACCGGCGCGGCGCGCACGACGACGCGGTTGAGCCCCCGGCGGTTCAGCCGCGCGATGCGGCGGGGCAGCGGCACGGCGCACCTCCTGCGGTCGGCGGGGCACCAGGGTGCCCCCCGCGGGGCGCTCCCGGGAAGGCCCGCGGCGGAGGCCGCCCTCAGCCGCGGCGGCGCAGCGCGCCGTGCGGCCACACCGCGTGCACGCCCCAGGTGTCGTTGACGACCTGGGTGATGCGCAGGTCGACGGCGGTGCTGGCCAGCGCCAGGGCCGTCTCGAAGCCCACGCCGAGCTCGGCGGCGATCCAGGTGACGACGTCGGCGAGGGCGGCGTCGGTGGCCCGGTTGAGGTCGGCGTCGAAGCCGAAGGTGATGCGCTCGTGCGGGGTGGTGGCGTGCACGGTCGGCAGCGCGGCCGCCTCGACGAGGTCCAGGTGCAGCTCGGTGGTCATCCCGCACTCGATCGCCGTGCCGCACACCTCCCCGTCGCCCTGGGCGGCGTGCCCGTCGCCGACGCACAGCAGCGCGCCGTCCACGTGCACCGGCAGGAACAGGGTGCTGCCCGCGACCAGCGAGCGGCAGTCGACGTTCCCGCCGCACCCGGGCCGCGGCGGGATCGTGGAGTGCTCCCCCGGCTGCGCCGGGGTGGTGCCGACGACGCCGAGGAACGGGGCGGTGTCGACCTCGATGCCGAGCTGGTTGACGGCGGTCCCGGCGCTGTCGTCCACCTCCCACAGCAGCAGCTCGTCCCGGCGCACGCCCAGCCGCCGGTTCAGCGGGGTCGGGGCGCCGGTCGCCGTCCACCCCCAGCCGTCGGTGCGCAGCGAGCGCAGCGTCACGGCGAGCACGTCGCCGGGGCGCGCGCCGGCCACGGCGATCGGCCCGGCCAGGCAGTGCCCGCGGCTGGTGGCGAACGCGCGCTCGCCCGCGCCGTCGGGCAGCCGCGGGCGCTCCAGGTACCCGCGGGCGTCGAGGGTGCGCACGGTGACGGTGTCCCCGGGCTCGACGGTCAGCACCGGCGGCAGCGCGGGGTCGAAGACGTCGGTGAGGAGGGGGCGCTCGGCCGGCAGGACGTGGGAGGTCACCGCCCGATCCAAGCGCCCCCGCCGCCGCGCCGTCGACCGGGTCCCCGGCGCGGGCGGCCGGGGACCCGGCGGGCGTCAGCGCCCGCGCACCACGCCCTCGACGAAGCGGCGGGAGCGCTCGCGCAGGCCCTCCACGCGCTCGGCGACGAACAGCGCGCGGACGTCCTCGTCGTCCGTGCCGACCTCGCTGGCGGTGGGCACCCGCCGCACGTTCTGCGAGCAGGTGAACTCCTCGCAGACCAGGGTGCCCACGGAGTTGCCGGCCCGGCCGGCGGCGCCGGCGCGGCGGGCGACGAGGAGGACGGCGTCGGTGGAGCGCACGTCCTGGCACCAGGCGCACAGCGTGGTGCGGCGCACCCGGGTGGGGTCCGGGGCGGTGGCGCGCAGCAGCAGGCCGGCGGGGGCGCCGTCCAGCTCCAGCACCACGTAGGCGGACTGGGGCGAGCGGCGGTCGCGCCAGCCCAGGTAGTCCAGGCGCTCCCAGGGGAGCGCGTCGAGGTCGGGCAGCGCGGCCGAGGCCGCCTCCCGGCGGGTGGCGTTGGCGAAGGACGCGCGGATCTGCTGCTCGGTCAGGGGGTGCACGGCGGTTCGGCTCCGGTCTCGTCGGTGGCCGCGGCCCAGTGCGGGCGGCGGCGGGGCGGGGACGGCACCGCGCCCGCGCACCGCTCGAGCCCCACCGGCGCGCGCGGGCACCCGGGCAGCCGGGAGCGCGCGAGGAGGTGGTGCGGGAGTCAGGGGCGCCGGACGCGGGTCCGGCCGGGAGCCGAGCAGGCCGGGACGGCCACCTCGCACCCTGCGGCGACGTCGCGCACGCGCCCGCTCCTCGCTCCGACGGTCCGCCGGCCCCACCGGCCGGCGGGGCGATGCTACGTCGGCGCCGCCCGCGCCTCCAGCGGGATACCGCCGGGGGCGGCGCGGGCCACCGCTCAGGCGGCGAGCAGCCGGTCGCAGACCGCGACGAGCGCGGCGCGCAGCGGATCGGCCCGCTCGGCGAACTCCCGCTGCGCGCGCACGTACTCGGCCTTGCCCTCCGGCGTCTCGATCGCCACCGGCGACCACCCCAGGGAGCTGACGTCGTACGGGGAGGCGCGCATGTCCAGGACGCGGACGTCGCGGGCGAGCTCGAAGCAGTCGAGCAGCAGCTCCCCCGGCACGGCCGGCGACAGCTTCATCGCCCACCGGTAGCAGTCCATCGTCGCGTGCAGGCACCCCGGCTGCTCCTGCGCCGCCTGCGCGGTGCGCGTGGGCCGCAGCTCGTTGAGGCCGACGGCCGAGGGCGTGAAGAACCGGAACGCGTCGAAGTGGCTGCACCGGATGCGGTGCGACTCCACGACGGCGTCGGTGCCGGCGTGCCCCAGCCGCAGCGGCAGCCCGGCGTGCCGGACCTCCTCGGGGCGGGCGCGGTGGACCATCGCCCACTCGTGCAGGCCGAAGCAGGCCAGCTGCGCGGGGCGGCCGCGGGTGCCGGCCAGCACGTCCCGGGCCAGCCGCACCGTCGGCCCGCGCTGGGCGAGCAGGGAGGCGGCGTCGACGCGGACCCCGCCTGCGGTGCGCTCGTAGTGCGCCCAGCCGGCCCGCCCGCGCCCGTCGCCGCCCGGGTCGCCGTCGTCCAGCAGCAGCTCGACCCCGACGCCGGGGTGCCAGCGGCGCAGCCGGCCGGGGGCCCAGGAGTAGTAGGTGAAGAGGAAGTCCTCGACCGGGTGCGCCCGCCCGTCGCGGCGCCGCTGCGCGGCCGCGGCCGTCAGCGCGTGCGCGCGCTCCTCGTGCGCGGCCTCGCGCTCGCGCCACCGCGCGGCGGGCAGGGCCTGCGGCCGCGCGGGGTCGAGCGGCTGCGCGGGGTCCTGCGGCTGCACCGGCTCGAGCGTCTCCACCGGGTCAACCGTAGCGAGCGCCGGGGCGCCGGGGCGCCGGCGCGGACGCCCGCGCCTACGATCGCCGGGCGATCACGGGCGCGCGCGAGCGCGAGGAGGAGGACTGCGGCGATGGCTGGTGTGCGGTGGGTGGCGTGCTCGGTGGCGGAGCTGCCGCCCGGTGAGGTGGTGCGGGTGGACCGCCCGGAGCTGGGTGCGCCGGTGTCGGTGTTCAACGTCGACGGCGAGCTGTTCGCGATCGACGACACGTGCACGCACGCCGAGGAGTCGCTGGCCGACGGCTGGGTCGAGGACTGCGCCGTCGAGTGCCCCCGGCACGCCTCCGCCTTCGACCTGCGCACCGGTGAGCCCTCGGGTCCGCCGGCGATCCGGCCGGTGCGCACCCACCGCGTGGAGGTCGTCGACGGCGACGTGGTGGTCGAGGTCGGGACGCCCCCGGCGCCCTGATGCGCCGGATGCACAGCGAGGACACGGCTCGCTGGGCACATTGACCGACGGATCACGCCCCGGATGCGCCAGGATGTCGTCCGTGCGCCGTCTCGACACCATCGATGCCCGGATCCTGCTGGCCCTGGACGAGGACCCCCGCGCGACCGTGCTCGGGCTCTCGCGCCAGCTGGGCCTGGCGCGCGGGACGGTGCAGGCGCACCTGGAGCGGCTGGAGTCCGACGGCGTGCTGCACCGCTTCTCCCGGCGGCTGGCGCCCGCGGCGCTCGGCTTCTCGGTGTCGGCGTTCGTGATGATCGAGATCCACCAGGGGCAGCAGGACGACACCCTGGCCCGGCTGCGCGAGACGCCGGAGGTGCTGGAGGTCCACGGCATCACCGGGGACGGCGACCTGATGTGCCGCGTCGTGGCCCGCGACGCCGACGACCTCTACCGCGTGGGGCAGGGGCTGCTGTCGATCCCCGGCGTCGTGCGCACCCGCACCTCGCTGGCGATGCGCGAACTGGTCCCCTACCGCATCGATCCGCTGCTGTCCGGTCTCACGGACTGAGCGGAGCACCGCGCGCGCACCGGCGCCCGCCCCGGCGTGGGGCAGAATCGGGGGCGTGTTGCGGTGGCTGACGGCAGGCGAATCCCACGGACCCGCTCTGGCGGGCATCCTCGAAGGCCTCCCGGCGGGCGTGGAGGTCGACAGCGCGCAGATCCGCGCCGCCCTGGCCCGCCGCCGCCTCGGCCACGGCCGCGGCGCCCGGATGGGCTTCGAGCAGGACGAGCTGGAGGTCATCGGCGGCATCCGGCACGGGCGCACCCAGGGCGGGCCGGTCGCGCTGCGCATCGGCAACTCCGAGTGGCCGCGCTGGCAGGAGGTCATGGCCGCCGACCCCGCCGACGAGCAGGGCCGCCGCTACGACGAGCCCGGCCGGCTGCCCGCGCGCGGGCGCTCGGCGCCGCTGACCCGCCCGCGCCCCGGGCACGCGGACCTGACGGGCATGCAGAAGTACGGCTTCGACGACGCCCGCCCCGTGCTGGAGCGCGCCTCCGCCCGCGAGACCGCCACCCGCGTCGCGCTCGGCGAGGTGGCCCGCGCCTTCCTCGCGCAGGCCGTCGGCGCCGAGGTCGTCTCCCACGTCGTCTCCCTGGGCACCGTGGAGGCCCCGCCGGGCGTGGTGCCGGCGCGCGGGCAGCGCGAGGCCATCGACGCCGACCCGGTGCGCTGCGCCGACGCGGACACCAGCGCCCGCATGGTCGCCGAGATCGACAAGGCGCACGCCGAGGGCGACACCCTGGGCGGGGTCGTCGAGGTCGCCGTCCACGGCCTGCCGCCGGGGCTGGGCTCGTACGTGCACTGGGACCGCAAGCTCGACGCCCGCCTGGCCGCGGCGCTCATGGGCATCCAGGCCATCAAGGGCGTGGAGGTCGGCGACGGCTTCGAGACCGCGCGCCGCCGCGGGTCCGCCGCGCACGACGAGATCGAGCGCACCGACGGCGGCGAGCAGGCCGCGGGGATGACCGTGCGCCGGCGCACCGACCGCGCGGGCGGCATCGAGGGCGGGATGACCAACGGCGAGGTGCTGCGGGTGCGCGCCGCGATGAAGCCCATCTCCACCGTCCCCCGCGCCCTGGACACCGTGGACACCGCCTCCGGCGGCGCCGCGCAGGCCATCGCCCAGCGCTCGGACGTGTGCGCGGTCCCCGCCGCGGGCGTGGTCGCCGAGGCGATGGTCAGCCTCGTGCTGGCCGACGCGGTGCTGGAGAAGTTCGGCGGCGACAACGTCGAGCAGGTGCGCGCCAACGTCGCCGGCTACCTCGAGGGCCTGGCCATCAGGGTCGCGCCCGGCGCCTGAGCGCCGCGCGCCCGGTCAGCGGCGCCGGCCCAGCAGGAAGCGCCGGCCGAGGTCCAGCAGGTGGGCGCGCAGGTCCTCGTCGGGCACGTGGAAGGTCTGCGGGTCGCCCAGCGGGCCGACGAGGCCGGCCAGGAAGAAGGCGACGTCGATGCGGCGCTCGTCGTCGGCGTCGGGACCGGCGAGCAGCCCGCGCAGCTCACCGGCGACCACCCGCAGCCGCGGGTGCTGCTCCTGCAGGTGCACGGCCACCGGGTCGGTCACGGCCACCACGTACAGCCGGCGCACGTCGACGATGAGGTCGACGAGCCCGCTGAGCGCCGCCTCCGCCTGGGCGCGCCACCCGCGGCGCGCGTGGGCCCGCTCGACGATGCCCGCGACCCGGTCGAGGAAGGGGTCGATGACCCCCACGACCAGCTCGTCCTTGGTCTTGTAGTGGTGGTAGACGGCCGCCTTGGTGACGCCCACCTCGTCGGCGATCATCTGCAGCGACGTCCCGCTGACCCCGTGCTCGGCGAACAGCCGCAGGGCCGCGGCGTGCAGCCGCTCCCGGCCGGCGCTCGCGGGACGCTCCTCGCGAGCTGCCGTCGTCATGTCCCGAGCATATCCGCGCACCCGCCGCCCACCTTGCCGAACGGCTGGGCGGGAACCTGCCGATCGGCTAGGGCGTTCGGTTGTCGACCGGCTGGCCGCGGGATACCGTCGGCCCGCCGGCCCTCCGCGTCGCCACCGGTGTCGACGACCCGCCGCACCCCCGCGACCTCGTCGAAGGAGCCTCCCGATGGCCACCCTGCTGTACCGCCTGGGCAGGTTCAGCGCCCGCCGCCACTGGCTGGTGCTCGCCGTCTGGGCGCTCCTGCTGGCGGTCCTGGCCGCCCTGGCCCTCGGCCTGAAGCAGACCGCCCCCGAGGACACCGGCTTCTCCATCCCCGGCACCCAGGCCAGCGAGGGCCTGGACGTCATCGGGGAGGAGTTCTCCACCGGCACCGACGCGGCCACCGCCACCGTGGTCTTCCAGGCCCCGCAGGGGCGGACGCTGACGGCCCCCGCCGACGCGGCCGCCGTGCAGGGGCTGCTCGCGGAGCTGCGCGGCATCGAGGGCGTGGTCTCGGTCACCGACCCCTTCGCCCCGCAGTCCCCGCGGGTCTCGGCCGACCAGAGCATCGCCGCCGCCACCGTCACCTTCGACGGCGCCGTCGGCGACGTCGACGAGGCCACCACCGACGCCTTCGCGGACGCCACCGACGGCGACCTGCGCAGCGCCGACGGCACCGTGCGCGTGGAGACGACCTCCGACCTGGTCACCACGAGCGCCGGTCACGCCAGCGAGGCCATCGGCGTCGCCGTCGCCTTCGTCGTGCTCGTCCTCACCTACGGCTCGCTGGTCGCCGCGGGCGCCAACCTGCTGACGGCCGGCATCGGCGTGGGCGCCGGCTACCTGGGGATCCTGGCGCTCGGAAAGGTCGTCTCGCTGTCGACGACCACCCCGGCGCTCGCCGGCATGCTCGGCCTGGCTGTCGGCATCGACTACGCCCTGTTCGTCTTCGCCCGCACCCGCAGCGAGCTGCGGCGCGGCGAGAGCGTCGAGCAGGCCGTCGCCAAGGCCACCGGCACCGCCGGCACCGCCGTCGTCTTCGCCGGCACCACCGTCGTCATCGCCCTCGTGGGGCTGGCCGTGGTGGACATCCCGTTCCTGACGCAGATGGGCCTGGCGGCGGCCGCGACCGTGGCGACCGCCGTGCTCGTGGCGCTCACCGCCGTGCCGGCCTTCCTGCGGGTGCTCGGGCTGCGGGTGCTGCCGAAGAGGGAGCGCCACCGCGACCCGGCCGGCCTGCGGGCCGCCGCCGCGACGCGCGACGAGGCCGACTCCGCCGGGGCCCCGCAGGACGCCGCCCGCGGGCTGCTCGGGCGCTGGGCCCGTGCCGTCACCCGCCACCCGGTCATCGCGCTGCTGGGCGCCGTGCTCGTCGTCGGCGCGGTGGCGCTCCCCGTCGCCTCGATGCGCACCGCGCTGCCCTCGGCGGAGAACGACGACCCCGCCAGCTCCTCCCGCCAGGCCTACGACCTGCTCGTGCAGGGCTTCGGCCCCGGCTCGCAGGCCACGCTGCTCGTCGTCGTCGACGGCGACGACCCGGCGGCGGTGGCGAGCGCGGCCGGTGAGGTGTCCGGTCGGGTGCAGGGCCTGGAGGACGTCGTGGCCGTGACGCCCGCGGTGCCCTCCGCCGACGGCAGCACCCAGCTCATCACCGTCGTGCCCGGCAGCGGCCCCACCGACGAGGCCACCAGCGACCTCGTGCGCGCCATCCGCTCGGCCACCGACGACGTCGAGGGCGCCCGGGTCCTGGTGACCGGCCAGACCGCCCTCGACATCGACGTCACCGACGCCCTCGACGACGCCCTGCCGGTCTACATCGCCCTCATCGTCGTGCTGGCGCTGGCGCTGCTGGTGATGCTCTTCCGCTCCATCGCGGTGCCGCTCATGGCGACCGTCGGCTTCCTGCTCTCGCTCGGCGCGAGCCTGGGCTCGGTGGTGGCGATCTACCAGTGGGGCTGGCTGGCCGACGTGTTCCAGGTCACGCAGCCCGGGCCGCTGCTGAGCTTCATGCCGGTGCTGGTCGTCGGCATCCTCTTCGGCCTGGCGATGGACTACCAGATGTTCCTGGTCTCGGCGATCCACGAGGCGCACGCCAAGGGCCGCTCGCC